>CAZBZX010000115.1:0-11532 GCA_964496465.1 uncultured Bacteroidales bacterium | reverse complement strand
GGATTGTTGATAAAGACAAAAAAAGTCGGAAGAAAATCTTCCGACCATACGTGGTAATCACTCCGACCTTTATAATAACTGCTATGAAAAAATCATGCTTGCCTTAAAATCTACCTTATATTATGATATTTTAAATTATCCACATTTTGAATGCCCACAGGTAGTGCAAATCAAACAACCTTCCTGATAAATTAATGATTCAGCACCACATCCTTCACATTTTTTACCTGGTTTAGCTTTAGTTCCATCAGGAATATATTGTTTTAAGGCTCTAGCAACTCCAATTTTCCAGGTGTTAATTGTATCACTATCAAGTCTTAAAGACGAAACTAAATTTACAACGTCTGGAATAGGCATCCCATTTCTTAATACACCGGAAATCAACTTAGCATAGTTCCAGAATTCTTTATTAAACATATGATGTAATCCACCTATTACATTCTTATATCCATATTTATCAGTATACTCAAAATCATATTGTGAATTTTTAGTCTCGCTATTTTTTCTTTTAATAATAGTTCCTTTTTTAATCGATTTTGGTATAGGAAGAAATTCTTCATCGGCCATACCAGTAAATATCTCATAAGGTTTTCCATCTTTTAATCCAACAAATGCTACCCACTTTTCATCTTCATTACTAAATCTTATAATATCAGCTTCCAGAATTTGTGGCCGTTTTAATGGATTTTTATCATCATCACTAAGTTCTTGATTTGGAGATTTTTCTGAATTAGAAACCAACACTCCAGATCTTGAGCCATCTCTATACACAGTTACTCCTTTGCACCCACTTTCCCATGCGGTTTGATATAAACCGCCAACAAGGTCTTCATCCACATCTTTTGGTAAATTTATAGTAACGCTAATAGAATGGTCAACCCATTTTTGAATTGCACCTTGCATTTTTACCTTGGCAACCCAATCAACATCATTTGAGGTTGCTTTGTAATAAGGTGATTTTTTAACAATCTCATCAATTGCTTCATCGTCATATGATTTCACTTTTTTAAGATCATATCCATTTACTTCAAGCCATGTTTCAAATTTATGATGAAAAACCGTGTATTCTTCCCATGAATCACCTATCTCGTCTTTAAAAGTAACATTTGCGTCTTTATCATTCGGGTTTACTTTGCGTCGCCGTTTATACACTGGTAAAAACACTGGTTCAAGACCAGAAGTGGTTTGTGTCATTAAGCTTGTAGTTCCCGTAGGGGCAATAGTTAACAAAGCAATATTTCTTCTGCCATGTTCAGCCATTTCATTATATAAAGCTTCATCTTCCTTTTTGATACGTTGAATTAAGGGATTCTCTTTTTCTTTAATTGGATTATACATGGCAAATGCTCCGCGTTCCTTAGCCATTTTTACTGATGATCGGTATGCCTCAATTGCTACAGTTTTATGTATTTCGGTAGAAAAATCAATGGCATTATCACTCCCATAAGTCAGATTTAATGCAGCCAGCATATCACCTTCTGCAGTTATACCAACACCAGTTCTTCTACCTTCTTTAGCTTTTAATTTGATATTTTCCCAAAGCTTTTTTTCAACGCCTTTTATTTCCTCATCTTCAGGATCTTTATTTATCTTTTCAAGAATGGCCTCAATTTTCTCTAATTCCAAATCTATTATATCATCCATAATTCGCTGTGCATAACCCACATGCTGTTTAAACAATTTAAAATTAAACTTTGCTTTTTCAGTAAAAGGTTCCTGAACATAACTATATAAATTTATTGCTAGTAACCGGCAGCTATCATATGGACATAAAGGTATTTCACCACAAGGATTAGTTGATACTGTTCTATAACCATATTCTGCGTAAGAATCAGCTACTGATTCTGAAATTATTGTATCCCAGAATAGAATTCCTGGTTCAGCAGATTTCCAGGCATTATGAACAATTTTACCCCAAAGATCCCGGGCTTTTATTTCTTTTATAAAAGTTGGTTTATCTGAAATAACCGGATATTGTTGTTTATATGGTTTATCTTCAATTACAGCCTGCATAAACTCATTGTCGATTCGAACAGATACATTAGCTCCAGTTACTTTACCTTGTAACATTTTTGCATCAATAAAATCTTCTGCATCTGGATGTTTAATTGAAATGCTTAGCATTAATGCACCTCTTCTTCCATCCTGTGCCACTTCTCGTGTTGAATTTGAATATCTCTCCATGAAAGGTACAACACCAGTTGAAGTAAGTGCGCTATTTAATACAGGACTTCCTTTTGGACGGATATGAGAAAGATCGTGACCAACACCACCACGTCTTTTCATCAACTGAACCTGTTCCTGATCTATTTTCATTATGCCTCCATAAGAATCGGATGGGCCTCCATGACCAATTACAAAGCAATTTGATAAAGATGCAATTTGATATATATTTCCAATACCTGACATCGGGCCACCCTGGGGCACAATATATTTAAACTCTTTAAGTAAATTATAAATTTCACTTTCGCTCATCGGATTTGGATACTTCTTTTCGATTCTAGCTATTTCTTTTGCTAGCCGATGATGCATATCATCTGGAGTTAATTCATATAATTTTCCATAAGAATCTTTTAAGGCATATTTATTTATCCAAACCCTGGCAGCAAGTTCATCACCTTTAAAATATTCTTTTGATTTCTCAAAAGCTTTCTCAAAAGAAAAATGCTTCATTTCATTTTCTTTGTTTTCTACCTCTTTTTTTTCTTCTAAATTTGTTTTTTGCTCAGTTGTAATTTCATTTAAATCCATATCGCTTTCTTTAAGGTATTGGAAACTTGGGTTATGCGCTGCTTAGAAATTAAGCAAACATGGAAACCAAATTTATAAATTGAAATCCCCTTCTACAATATGGATAGGTTCGTATTTATTAACATTTAAAAATAGTTATTAACTTGCGTTTATAAAACGTTTAAAATTAGGTACTTATATCGCCATTCCTAAAAAACATCTTTTTTAACCTTAGTATTATTTTAAAATCCAGAAAGTTATATAAATTAAAAATAATAATAAATAAGTATATATTTTGTTATTGTTGATTAACCTTTAAAATTCTTTGACGAAAAAAAAATATCTATTTTTAACCTAAAATTACAAAAAAAAACATCGTAAAAGTTGTACGATGATTTATAATTAGTGCGTATTTTACACGTCCCTTCGCAATATAAAACTCAGTTAAACAGATAGTTATAAATTATAAATCAGGAATTTTTTGTTCAATTGTATTTAATATATGGCGAGAAGCTCCTTTATTGCTCTTAATGAAGTATTTACATGTATGTGAGGCGCTGTTAAAAAACTCGTTATTTATTAACAATTTCTCAATTATTTCGAAAAGCTGATCATAATTCAAAATGGAAAAGGCAGATTTATATTCAACTAATTTTATGGCTTCGTTAAATTTTTTATAATTAGGTCCAAAAATTATAGGTAATCCAAAAGTAGCTGCTTCTAAAATATTATGTAATCCCCTCCCAAATGCTCCACCAATATATGCAATCTCGCCATATTTATACAAAGAAGAAAGAATTCCAATATTATCAATAACTAATACTTTTGCATTTATCAAGTCAGCATTTTTTAGTTCTGAAAAACGTATTGTTTTAACTTTCAGGTTATTGATTATTCGAATAATATTATTTTCATCTACTTCATGTGGGGCAATAATATATTTTAAATCCCTTTTACACTGATTTATATAGTTAATTACAAGATGTTCATCTTTTTCCCAGGTGCTTCCGGCAATCAATATCTTTTTTCCTTGTTTAAAATCTTCAACTTCTTGAAATTTTGTCGATTCCATTGCAATTTTAGAAACACGATCGAAACGTGTATCTCTACATACACTAATATCATTTATTTTAATTTCCCGAAGTAAATTATAGGATTCTAAATTCTGAACAAAAATATGAGTAAATCTTTTTAATAATTGCCTGTAAAAAAGTCCATACCATTTAAAAAATATTTGTTTTGGACGAAAAATTCCTGAAATTAAAAATAATGGAATCCCTTTTTTATTAATTTCTTTTATGTAGTTAAACCAAAATTCATACTTTACGAAAAACACAATTTTAGGATTTACTATACTCAATATTCTATTAACATTAACTTTTGTGTCGAACGGTAAATAGTATACATAATCAGCATTTTCATAGTTTTTTCTAACTTCAAAGCCTGAAGGAGAAAAAAAAGTAAGTACTATTTTAAAGGAAGAATATTTTTTCTTGAATTTTTCAATTACCGGACGCCCTTGTTCAAATTCTCCAAGTGATGCACAATGAAACCAGGCAATTTTAGCATTTTTATCAATTTCATTTTCAATCCGGGAAATTAACCCAACCCTTCCTTCAATAAACAACTTTACTTTAGGATTGTAAATGGCTTTAATTTTTGCTAATAATTGAAAAATTCTAATCAGTATTCCATAAAATATACTCATGTATCTTTTAAAATTTCGACAAAAGTACATGGAAGGATTAAATAATCAAATAGATATTCCTATTTTTACATTCATATTTTTAATGTATTAATTTTCTAATACTTACTTAGTGAAAAAAAATAACTTTGGGGATTTCTTACCACAATACACAACTAAAGAAGATTCAAAAATTGTTATTTTACCTGTTCCTTTTGATGGGACTTCTACCTGGATAAAAGGCGCTGATAAAGGTCCTAATGCTATACTTGAAGCATCTTTTAACCTTGAATTTTACGATATTGAAACAAATTCCGAAGTATATAAAAAAGGAATTTATACGGAAAACCCAGTTACTGGCTATAAATTGCCAGAAAAACTAATAAAAGCTGTTGAAAAAAAATCATTGGGATGGCTCGATAAAAATAAATTTATTGTTGCACTTGGAGGAGAACACACTGTTTCAATGGGAGTTGTGAATGCATATGCGAAAAAATATAATGATTTTTCGGTTTTACAACTCGATGCCCATACCGATTTACGTGATTCATACTTAGGAAGCAAGTATAATCATGCCTGTGTGATGGCCCGGATTAAAGAAAAATGCCCAATAGTTCAAGTTGGAATTAGAAGCATGGATATTGAAGAGACTTCAAATACTGAAAGTGACAGGATTTTTTATGCAGAAAAAATTCACAATAATGATAATTGGATGGTCCCTGCAATAAAAAAGCTAAACGAAAATGTTTATATAACTATTGACCTGGATGTGTTTGATCCTTCAATAATGCCATCAACAGGGACACCCGAACCTGGAGGATTACTCTGGTACCATGTTTTAAAATTTTTAAAGCTGGTAAGTAAAAACAAAAAAATTATTGGTTTTGATGTTGTAGAACTTTGTCCGAACAAAAATAACAAAGCTCCTGATTTTATGGCAGCTAAATTAATCTACACACTTCTTAGCTATGTGTTTATTTGACCATATTACCTTTTAATAAATACAAATCCTGATTGAATCTTATCTGATGTTTTTATCTTAATGTTTTTAAATTCACTTCCTTGATAAATAAGATGGTACCAATAGGTATTCGATTGCAATTGATTTCCATCCTTGTCTTTTCCGTCCCAATCATTCATGTAATTATCTGATTCATATACTATTTTCCCTTCTCGTGTGAATATTCTAAGGGTAGATGACCCAGGTAATCCATTTATTTTAAACACATCATTTATACCATCATTATTAGGAGAAAAGGCATTCGGAATAAAAAATTCTACTCCAATATTAAAATATTCATTATATAAACATCCATATTTATCTTTAAGTACAGCCTTATATTGACATGAAGATACAGGATTAGCAACAGGATTTAAACAATCAAAGCAATCCAGGTTATCAGGGGGAAACCAATTTTCTGATAATTTTGAACCTTCAGATGGTTTAAGTAAAACATTTTCACCAGATTTAATCAAGGTGTCTAATTGTAAAATATCTTTTTCACTAATAATGGCATCGCAATCCACAATATTTATATAAAAGCCCTCATAATTTGGGCAGCCATATTTATCTTTCAATTCAACTGAATATTGAATTCCTTCATCCTGTATAGTAACAACAGGATCTTGTACAGAAGCATCACTTAAACCGACAGATGGGAACCAAAAATAATTATCATTTAGACTTTGAGATGCTGTAATCTGAAAAGTTGAGTTCTCGATAACAAAAGTATCTAATTTTACAACTATATTGTTTTTTGTAATGGTATCGCAACTAAATTTAACATTAAATTCTTCAATGAAATAGCAATAATCCATATCTTGTATTAAAACTGAATAAGTTGAAATATTATAAGATATGATAGTTACACGTTGATTATTATAAGAATCTAAACCAATTTTTGGATTCCAATCATAAGATTCTCCCAACGAAGCTAATAGAGTTGTTTCAACATCACCTTGATAATATAAATCATACACATTTTTTACCTGTGCATCCTGAGGTCCAAAAGAAGTTAAATGCAAATTATCAATAATTAAAGCTCCATTATATGGATTATCAGGATTTTCCCATTGCGGCTCCATTAATATATAAGAATAATTGGCATCTGGGGTAAATTTAAATGAATACTCTTTCCAATCTGAGTTGGTGATTAAACTGCTTTCTATCAGCAATTCGTCCCTGGAGCATGAATCCACACCACCCCAAAGCTGAAATTTAACAGGATGAGCAATATTATAATCTGTTTCAGAATTCATAAAAATCTCACTATCAAAACAAATGAATATTTTAAATTCATAGCAAACATCTTTTTCAAAGTCTTTCAATAATTTGGTGGATAAATGTTCTCTTGAATTTGGTGGAGTTTCTCCGTAATCAATATAAGTTGGCCCTCTTGTTTTTAAAACAACGTATGTACTTCCATCATTTGGACTTTGAGTCATTAAGCCATCGAAGCCTTCCCGGTAAATACCATTTGGGCCATGAACATCGGGTGAACTTGTGATATCACAAACAAACCAGCCATTAGGGTTAACTGCACCAGTCTCACCTTCAAGTGATGGATTCTGAATATATTGCGGATAGACCTTAGCTATTGAGATTACAAATAATAAAAATATATATTGGAATTTGCATTGCATTCTTTTAATCATCAAATTTTATTTTACCCTTTTTCGAATACCTTCAACTTCAAATAAACCAATATTAAGCCCCAGCATTAACTCATGTGTTCCAAAATTGGACTTTGCAACTTGTGAAATATTTTGTTCGTAGCTATAAACAAAATAGGCTTTCCTTAATTTTGTTCCAATTGATAAGCAGGCTATGCTATTCATTTTGTAAGAAAAAGATATCCAATTATAGGTCTTGTAATATAATTTAATTTTGAAGTTGTAGTAAATCTCATCCTTGTCAATTAATCCTAAATATACTGTAGGTTCAACATCAAAATAAAGGTTAATGAACTTATACCCCGATAAGAAAAAAACATCTCTATAATTTTTTAATTTATCTGTTTGTATAAATAGTTTTTGATTTTTAATTAAATCATTAATGCTAATACCTGTATAAAAATTTTGTGCGTGATAGTAAACTCCAGCATCAAAATCAGGACATAATGATGATGTTTGTGAATTTAAAAAAGCAGGGTCATTCATTTCTTCAGGTTCAAGCATAGCGTAATCAATAGAATATTTGTTTAACCTTGCAGATAATCCGAATGACAATTCAGATTCTTTAAAAGGAATAAAATATGATACAGAAGCTTGATAATTAGCAGTTTTCAAAGGCCCATTTTTATCATTCAATAATAAGCCTCCCAATCCAATTCTGCCTTTGTTTTTATAAATACTTTTATTCAGCATTTTATTTGTCCGATAAAAATCGAACGTTCCCATGCGCAGATATCCTCCAATTCCTGTTGTATAGGGCGACTGTGATATACCAAACCATTGTTTCTTAAATGATAAATTAAGCAAAGGGTAATAATCACGGCCTGAAATTGCTGGATTTACAGCAAATTCGTACACATCAAAGCGTGAATAAATAATGTTTGATTGTGATATAACACAAAAATTAATTCCAAAAAGAAAAATAAGGAGTAATATATATTTTATTTTTAGTGTATTAATCCACATTGTAATAACAAATCATTAACTAATCAATAAGCATAAAGGTACCTTTCAAAAAAACTTCATAATTATGAATGGTATATGCCCTAACAAAATATGAGTATGTATCGGCTTTTTGTTTTTTACCCTGGTAAGTTCCATCCCAGCCTTTTTCTATATCATCAGAATTATATACCATATTTCCCCATCTGTTATAAATTTTAAATTCAATTAAAGCAGCAATATTTTTACCTCTCACAAATAAAATATCATTATTTCCATCTCCATTCGGAGAAAAAGCGTCTGGGACTACCAGTGTATAATCTCGTACAATATTAACATTAAATACTTCAGTAATTGAATAACACTGATCCTCCATAGTTAAAATATAGGTAGTGTTTTCTTCAGGTGTTACTTTTGGATTATTGCATTTTAAACATGAAATATTATAATCGGGAAACCATAAATAAGACATAGAACTTGATGTATTAACCAATATTTTAAGTGTTTGGCCAATACTAATTGTGGTATCACCTAACGGAATCCTATTAATAATTGGCATAGGATGAACAAAAACAATAACAGAATCTTTGTTAATACACCCATTTTCATCAGTTACATAAGCAACATACTTCGTTGTGAATTCAGGACTAACATCAGCACCAGTGGTAGAACTATTAATAATGCCTCTATTTGGTTCCCAGTAAATACTATTTGAATTATTAGTAATCATTTCAATCCTGCTCACTTCACCAAGACAAATACTGCTATAGTTATATGAAAGGGAAACTTCCGGTTCCGGATAGGCATATAACAATTTAACAGTTGTATCGTAACAATTATTTTCATCCACAATAATCAAGGCAATACTATTAAAATCAGTTTCATGAAGAATTATACTTCCCGGGTTTGGTAAAGTTGATATAGTTTCATTATTTAATTTCCAGGTATACCCGATGGCATATTCTGAATTATTATCGATCGAAATAACATCATTTTCGCAATAACTAGATTTTGAATTCAATATATTAAAATCAGCTAATACATTAGAAACTTGTAATGTATCATATGATATTACTCTGTTGCATACTTCATTAGCAATATATAATGTAGGTACAATTTCACCTCTAACATTATCATATTTATGGATCGGATTTAACTCGGTTGATGATGCCCCATCTCCAAAATACCAAATCAATTCATCAATTTCAGATGTGTTGGTAATTGTAAATTGAACATAGTCACCCGAGCATATTTGATTAGGAGTGAATGTAAATTCAGCATATGGCCCTTGTATTTCAATATTTTTGAACACTTTATCAGTGCACCCATTTATTGTTCTAACAAATAGAGAAGTTATATATTCCCCTGGTTCTGTATATGTAAAGGTACTGCTTTGAGAATATCCTGTTGATGAATTTACATCATTATATGTCCAATAGCCTTCAACAATTTCTGAATTCGAATTTGTTTTGCTAAACATAGCTGTGATAGGATAGCAGTTATCAGAACCAAAATCAACGGTATAATCCGCATTTACTTCCTCTACATTTATGTAATCCTGTCGTAAATAGCTGGTATTACATCCATTTTTATAAACATTTAGAGATACATCAAAAGAGCCAACATTGTTATATGTGCTGGTTGAAAGAGAGGTTGAAGTAATTCCATTGCCAAAGTCCCAGATAAAACTATCCACATCAGTTTGTTCCATCAAGAAATTAACTGTTTCACCTAAACAAATTGTGTTATCTTCTGCCTGAAAATAAGCACTAACTCCATAAACTGTAATTGGCAAATAAGCAGCATTTCTACAACCGTATATATCTATCACGTCCAATCCGGCATTAAATATTTCTGTACTTGTTGCATAATATAAATGATCTGCAATTGGTGATCCCGAGTTATTTTCATATCCATCACCAAAAAACCACCGCCATGAATCAATTGTTGGATCAGTTGAAATATTAGTAAAACTAACATATAAAGCTGGCCCACACCCATCAATTACATTGGCCCCTATTTTTGGCTCTGGTCGAAGTACTTCTATTTCTTTCTTAAGAGAATCAACACATCCATTTTCAGCTGTTACAACCAGTTCTACTTCATATTTTCCAGTATCAGCATAAATATGTGTAACAAGCGTATCAAAAGTTCTTTTTCTTGGAGTAGCATCACCAAAATTCCACAAAAATCCCTCAATAAAACAACTATCGATATAATCAGTCGATATTTTTGAATTAAATTCTGAAGGAAAACCATAGCAGGTTACTTCATCAAAAAGAAAATCTGCTTGAACATCTCTTACTTTAATAATCTTTGAATAGTTAACTGAACACCCTGTAACACTGTTATCAACCTGAAGTCTTACATTATAATTACCTGATGAACTAAAAACATGAGTTACTTTCATTGAATCATAATAAATGGAATCCTCAACATATAACCTCCAGGTTATAGCAGAATCGGGGAAAATATGAAAAGTATAAGCAAAAGGATCATCGCAATAGAATGAATCAATATAATAAGCTTGTGAACTATTTGCTTGTATTAAACCTTCAATTATAGTATCAGAAATACACCCATTATAACCAACCTGTAATGCAACATCAAATGAACCAGTATGCTGAGGATAAGCAATTATTGATGGGTTTTCTACCGTATCAATTCCTGTGCTAAAATTATTTGAAGAATAAAAATTCCAATAATCAATCGAATCAGATAAGTTAGTGTTATCAGTTATTGCTAAGGTATCACCGTAGCAAAATGTACTTGAAGAAATATTGAAATCAGGTTTTAGCTTTTCTCCTACTAATATTTTTATAGCATATGACGTATCTGAACAATTATCAATTGTATTATTTATGATTAGGCTAGCATTATATTCTCCGGGAATAGTATATGTGTAAGAAATATCAGGAGAAATACCCGATGAATTATTTCCATCACCAAAATTATATGTCCAGGTATTTATAGGTTGTAACGATTCGCTTTTATCGAAAAAATTAACCTTCAAAGGGGTACATCCCTGAACTGTATCAACCATAAACCGGGCAACAGGTAACCCGGTAGTAAACACTTGAGTAATACTATCCCGGCACCCATTTTCGCTTATCACAAGTTGCATCACAGGAATATTTATTTCAGAAATATGATGATCATACGTAAGATCAGGCTCTTCTGGTTTATAATAATTATAATAAGAAGTTGTTTGATTGCTAAAAGTATCACCTGGAAAATAAATAAAATAACTGCTTGCCAGGTATGGTGTGTTATCTACTTTTAATTGTATGGGAAATTTACAGTTTGGTTGATTATAATTTTCATCAAAACTAAAATTTGCCTTTGCTCCATCGATATAAAAAACCCTTGAAAATGTATCAGGGCACATCGAACCATACCCAGTAAATAAATTTACTTGTAATTCATTGCCTTCATTATAATTTAAATTAATCGTATTTACATCTTCAATAATATCATTATTATTTAAAGAATTTATTTCCCAT
>CAZBZX010000114.1:0-11535 GCA_964496465.1 uncultured Bacteroidales bacterium | reverse complement strand
CTCCTGTTCCAATTATTTCATTAAAAAACAGGGAAGAACGGCTTGGTGGAGCAGCAAATGTTGCATTAAACATATAATCATTAGGTGCCACTCCAATTCTTTGTTCCGTAATAGGAGAAGACGGAACCGGTAAAACATTTATGGAATTATTGAGTAAGCAAAATATTTTAAATAAAGGAATCATATCAGATAATACAAGAAAAACAACAAAAAAAACCCGAATTATTGCCCACAATCAACATCTGATGCGTGTTGACGATGAAGATACAAATGAAATAAATGATGTCGCAACAAATCTGCTTCTTGAAAAGATTAAGTTATTTATTGAAAATGATGGAATTAATGGAATAGTTTTCCAGGATTATAACAAAGGTGTTATTAACTCCCAAATAATTGACTCAACAATTAGTTGGGCTAATAAAAAAGGTATCCCCGTATTGGCGGATCCGAAAAAAATTAACTTTAATTCATACAAAAATATAACGCTTTTTAAACCTAATTTAAAAGAATTAGCAGAAGGATTAAATATTAGTTTTGATATAAATAACAAAGAATTATTAAATAATCAATTAAAACAATTCATTTCTGATAGGTATATTCAATCCATACTACTTACCTTATCTGAGCATGGTATTATTATTTGTTCGAAAAATGAATTTCATCATATTCCAGCTGAAATAAGGGATATTGCTGACGTTTCAGGAGCTGGCGATACTGTAATTAGTGTAGCCAGTTTGTGCCTTGCCACTAAAGTTCCCTTATATGAAACTGCCTATGTTTCAAATTTGGCTGGCGGTTTGGTTTGTGAAAATACCGGGGTTGTTCCCGTAAATAAAGAAAAGCTCATAAAGGAGTTAACTGATTGATTTAAACATTATGTTATTTTAAGCTTAACTTATTAACAATTTAAACCAAAATTTTAAATAAGTAGATTTTGTAATTTGCTGTTAAATAAATGAAAAGAAAAAATTGTTAATAAAATGTTTATATGTCGTATTTTTTTGTTAAAATTAGCTTTCATAGAAAAAAAATACATGAAATTTTATATTGTATTTTTAGCAAACTTTTTTAACTATTAATTTAATAAATTAAACACGATGGCAAAGGTTATTGCTATTGCAAATCAAAAAGGTGGAGTTGGTAAAACAACAACTGCTATCAATTTAGCTGCCAGTTTAGCTGTATTGGAATATAAGGTTTTGTTAATCGATGCAGACCCACAGGCAAATGCTACTTCAGGAACCGGATTCGATATTCGAAATATTAAAACCAGCATTTATGAATGCTTAATTGATAATGCCGATCCGAATAGCATCATATTAAATAGTGAAATAGAAGGACTGGATCTTATCCCATCACATATAGATCTTGTGGGATCAGAAATTGAGATGCTAAACCTGCCAAACAGGGAAAAAATGTTAAAGCAGGTGATAGGTAAAATTAAAGACGGTTATGATTTCATATTTATTGATTGCTCGCCATCGTTGGGTTTAATTACAGTAAACGCTTTAAGTGCGGCTGATTCAGTAATTATCCCAGTACAATGTGAATATTTTGCTTTAGAAGGATTAGGGAAATTACTAAATACTATTAAAATAATTCAGAGCAGACTAAATACCGAACTTGAAATTGAAGGATTCTTACTGACCATGTATGATGCCCGTTTACGGCTTTCCAATCAAGTTGTTGAAGAGGTTAAAAAACATTTTCAGCAAATGGTTTTTGAAACTATTATTCAAAGAAATATTAAGCTTGGTGAAGCACCTAGCTATGGTAAACCAATTTTACTTTATGATGCAAATTCAACAGGAGCAATCAACTACTTGAATATGGCTAAGGAATTTCTTCAAAATAATGATAAAACAAAATTAAAAAAGTAATCTAATTTAAAGACTATATTGTGACAAAAAAACAGGTATTAGGTAGAGGCCTTGGAGCATTGATGGAAGACGTAAATGCCGATAGAATTTATAATAAACAAATTCCAAGTGAAAATATTAATGATGTAAAAATTGATAATATTGAAGTTAATCCTTTTCAGCCACGTAAAAAATTTAATGATGAAGCATTGCAGGAATTATCAAGTTCAGTTAAGGAATTAGGAATAATTCAACCTATAACTGTAAGAAAAATTGCTGATGGAAAATATCAACTAGTTACTGGCGAAAGAAGATTAAGAGCTGCTAAAATTGCCGGTTTAGATGCAATACCTGCTTATATCCGTACAGTTAATGATCAAGGAATGCTCGAGCTTGCGCTTGTAGAAAACATTCAAAGAGAAGATTTAAATTCAATTGAAATAGCAATAAGTTATCAAAGATTAATCGAAGAATGCAATTTAACCCAGGAAACATTAAGCGATAGGGTTGGTAAAAAAAGATCAACAGTCACAAATTACCTGCGTTTATTAAAACTTCCGGCGGAAATACAACTAGGGATAAGAGAAAAGCTAATTTCTATGGGGCATGCAAGAAGTATAATAAATATTGAAAATCCTAAAACCCAATTAGCAATATATTCAAGAATTGTTGATGAAAAATTATCGGTTCGCCAAGTTGAAGAAATTGTGAGAAATTTGGAAGACCAACCAGAAAAAGCAAAAAAAACTGCAAATAAAATCCTTAACATTCCTGAAGAATATATTCAACTTCAAAACCAGTTATCAAGCCATTTTCAGGCTGATGTTGAATTTAAAAGATCAACAAAAGGCTCAGGAAAAATTATTATTCCTTTTAAATCAGATGAAGAACTAGAAAAAATTTTAGGTATTTTTGACAATTTAAAACCCTAATTTTCGTTTATTTCCATAAAAACCTGGAATTTGATTTCAAAGTATTTATATCATACAATAATCTTATTATTGTTATTTTCTTTTTTCAAATTAAATAGCCAAACTTCTAATAATGAAGAAAATATTGATAATGACTCTATTTCTTCAACACAACTTCGCCTTAAGGCAAATAAAGCCATTACCAAAGAATTAAAAATTTCTCTTCTTCCAGGATTATCTCACATCAAACAAAAAAAATATTGGAAAATACCTGTTTATTATGCCGGGTTCACTGCACTTACTATTTCTGCTATTAAAAACAATCAAAAATTAAAAAAAAATGAAAATTTATACCTGGATGGTTATTCCAATTATTTACCTTTTTCATATTATGCGATAAATACCGAAAATGAAAACCTTCTTCAATATCTTGACCAAAGAAATAAATATAAAGCATATAGAAATGCGAGTATTGCAGGAATTGGGTTACTTTACCTGGTTAATTTAACTGATGGAATAAAACCTATTTCTCCTAACTATCATTGCCCATTAAAAGCAGGACTTTATTCTGCTTTTATTCCGGGACTGGGCCAGATTTATAATAAAGAATATTGGAAAGTTCCGCTTGTATATATAGGAATAGGAATTTTTACATTTTTTATCAATTATAACCATGTTGAATATTTAAAATCGCTGCAGGCTTACCTTATTACTGAAGATCCTATTGAAGAAGAATTTGCGATAGATTATTTTAAAAAACATGAGAGTTCTAAACTTCATGATAGTAAAAATCAACCCTTTCTTGACAGAATGAATCTTAGAAGAGGTGAGGCTTATAAAATGGAAGTTTATTATATGGTGCAGGTCATAAATATGTATTATGGTGGTAAAAATGATATATTGAAAAAAAATAAAGATGAATGGAAAAGAAATCGGGATTTAAATATTATTGGCATTTCGGCATTTTATCTCGTAAATATAATTGATGCTTCTGTTTTTGCTCATCTAATTGATTATGATGTTACTGACGATTTAACTTTTAAATTAACTCCAACAATTTCAACATTTACTGCTAATTCTTTCGAATACGGCTTTTTATTTACAATGAATTTTTAAATTTGTATCGATTTTACATTATTTAACTAATAAATCAATATTGTGAGAAAATTTATTCTGATTTGTGTTGCGGATATTTTAATTTCTAGTTTAGCATTTTGTTTCCCTGAATCAAAATCTGTTAATATTGATACAACTGTTTTTAAAAGGAATGATGAATTAATAAATTATGATAGTCTAACAGCTGAGTGGTTTAGGTCACATTCCTACCAGAACTTATCTTACTTTCTAGAAAATGAAGAAGATTCATTAGATGTTGACTTTCCCGATTCCGTATTTCAATATAGAATTAGTAGTATTCACTCCATTGTTCCTTTATCATATAATAAAATAGTCAACAATTTTATTAAAGTATATACTAAAAAAAGAAGAAAAGAAGTTGAAGTAATGCTTGGTTTAACAGAGTATTACTTTCCAATTTTTGAAGAAGTATTAGAAGAATATGGTTTGCCAAACGAACTAAAATATATGCCAGTAATCGAATCCGGATTAAATCCTATGGCTGTTTCGAAAGCAGGTGCAACTGGTTTATGGCAGTTTATGATAGGTACGGCAAAAATGTACAAACTTCAGGTAAACTCGCTAATTGATGATCGTAAGGATCCTGTTAAATCTTCCTATGCAGCAGCCAAGTATTTGAAAGACATGTATTCTATTTATCATGATTGGATATTAGTAATTGCAGCTTATAATTGTGGCCCCGGAAACGTAAACAAAGCTATACGACGTTCAGGAAATAAAACCAATTATTGGGATATATATTACTATCTACCCAGGGAAACAAGGGGATATGTACCTGCATTTATTGCGGCCAGTTATGTGTTTAACTATTATAAAGAACACAACCTGGTTCCTGTACCTGTTCAATATTCTGTTCCGATAGATACAATTCTGGTAACAAATGAATTACATTTAAAACAAATATCTGAAGTATTACAGGTTTCATATAGTGAATTAAAAGACTTAAATCCGCAATATAGGTGGGACATCATTCCAAAAAATTCTTCAGGCTACGTTTTAAAAATACCAGCAGAATTTACAAAAGATTTTATCGCATTAGAAGATTCAATTTATAATTATAAAGATTCTATATTCTTTAATCCTGATATAATTAATCTAAAACCTTCCTATTATTCAAAATATTCACCTGTTACTCCAAAAGGGAAAGCAAAAATATATTATACGGTTAAACCTGGTGATAATGTTGGATTTATTGCTGAATGGTACGATGTTGGTTTATCTGATTTAAGATACTGGAATAGTATTTCAAGAAATATAATTAGGGTTGGTGAAAAACTTGTTGTTTTTGTTCCTGAAAAAAAAGTCAACTATTATGAAAAAATAAATTCCATGTCATTTAATGAAAAGCAAAAAATGGCTGGGATTGCTGTTAAACCTACAGAAAATCAAATTACTCCTAAAAGTTATGATCTTGTATATTATACTGTAAAACAAGGAGATACGATTTGGAAAATAGCTCAAAATTATCCTGGGGTTACTGATTATGATATTATGCAATTAAATAAAATAGATAACGCAAATAAAATAAGCCCAGGGCAAACTTTAAAAATTAATGTGCCGGTTTTCTAAAAATGCGTATTTATTGCATCTACCGGACTTAACCTCGAAGCAGTATAAGCAGGTGAAAATCCTGAAATTATTCCAATAATTATTGAAATTGACAATCCAGTCATAATATTTCCCGATGTTAAATATAGATTCATATCTATAGCACTTGATGCCAGAGTAATACCAATAAATATTAAGAGTAATCCTAATATTCCACCTATTGTTGCAAGAAGAACTGACTCAAATAAAAATTGAAAAAGAATAAAATAATTTTTTGCACCTAATGATTTTTGGATACCGATAATGTTTGTTCTTTCTTTTACCGATACAAACATAATATTAGCTATTCCAAATCCACCAACGAGAATTGAAAATCCACCAATAATCCATCCTGCCAAATCAATAACACTAAAAATTTGCTTAAAACCCTGGGTTAGTAAACTTGCCTGATTTAATGCAAAAGTATCATCTAGTTTTGGTTTAATTCTTCGATACGCACGTAATAATCCTCTAATTTCAGCTTTAAGTTCGTCTATTGAAACATTTGGTTTAGCTTTAACCATGATAAAAGGATTGAGCCTATCACTACGAATATTAATAATATTTCTTGCATGATTTATATTTGTAAGGATTATATCGTCAAGGCTTCCGCCTCCCATTACATCTTTACCCTCCTTTTTAAAGACCCCAATAATTTTTAATTTATTCCCAGAAATAACAATCTCTTTCTGCAGAGGTGATTGATTTTCGAATAATTTTGAAGCTATTTCACTTCCAATAATACAAACATTTCTTCCACTATTGGATTCGAAAATTGAAAAATATCTTCCTTGTTCAATCTCAAAAGATCTTAAATCCTGGTAATCATGAGTAACAGCCAAAATAACTGCATTTGATATAGAGTTGTTTTTGTAATTAATGTTTGTATTTGTTGATATAGAGAAACATAAAGCCTCAGTTCTTTCTGAAAGCTTTTTCAAATATTCATATTCTTTAATAGTTGGAACAGGTCTTTTCAAATAAACCCACCATTTATATTCTCCTCCAAATTGCCAGGGCCATTTTTGAATATAAATTACATTATCACCGAGGGATGAAATGCTATCGCGAATATTCCTTTCTAAAGAATCGATTACTGTAAATACTGATATAATAGCAAAAATGCCTATAGTAATACCTAACAAAGAAAGAAGTGTTCTAAGTTTATTAACAATAATTGAATGGTATGCAAAATATAAACTCTCTTTTAATAATCTTAGAAATAGCATAAAGTTAAATTTTATGAAATAAAAATCACCCCAAATATAATTTTATCTGACGTTTTATATATATTTAACCCATTAATATCTCCTAAATTAACAAATAATTAAATATTATTTAAAATTGAAAAAGAATTTGATTTTATTAACTTTGTTGAATTTTATAAAACAATTACTAAATGTCTGATAATAAAAAGATTAAAACAGCCCTTATTTCTGTTTTTTATAAAACCAATTTAGATAAAATAGTTAAAAAGTTAAATGATTTAGGTGTTAAAATTTATTCAACAGGTGGAACGCAAAAATTTATAACTGATTTAGGTATAAATGTTACTCCAGTTGAAGATTTAACAACTTATCCTTCTATATTAGGGGGAAGGGTAAAAACACTTCATCCTAAAGTCTTCGGTGGAATTCTGGCGAGAAGAGATAATGACTCGGATAAGAGTCAGTTAAAGGAATATAAAATTCCAGAAATTGACCTTGTTATTGTTGATTTATATCCATTTGAGGAAACTGTTGCTTCAGGTGCAAAAGAACAGGATATTATTGAAAAAATTGATATTGGAGGGATTTGCTTAATTCGCGCTGCTGCAAAAAATTATAAAGATGTAATTATTGTTCCTTCTCAAAATCAGTACCTTAACTTTCTTTCATTACTTGATGATAAAAAAGGTTATTCTGATATTGAAGATAGAAGATGGTTTGCCCTTCAGGCATTTAATGTTTCTTCCCATTACGATTCGGCCATATATAATTATTTTAATATCGATAGCGAGGAAACTAATGAAAAAATTAGTTTAATAAATGGAGAAGTGCTTCGCTATGGAGAAAATCCGCAACAAAAAGCAACTTTTTATAAATTCAAAAATAGTAAAGAAGGAGTATCTCTTGCAAATTCAGAAGTTCTTCAAGGAAAAGCCTTATCCTATAATAATATGCTTGATGCCGATGCAGCCTGGAAATCGGCTTGTGATGCATATCACTCCGTTACCAATATTTCTAATAAAGTTGCTGTCTCGGTTATAAAGCACTTAAATCCTTGTGGGCTTGCTGTTTCAGACAATATTATGAAATCGCTTGAACTTGCATGGGCTGGTGATCCAGTTTCAGCCTATGGAAGTATAATCTATTTTACATCTGAAGTCACCAAAGAAGTAGCACAATGGTTCTCCGATAAATTTATTGAAATTATTATGGCCCCTTCGTTCTCAGCTGAATCAAAGGAAATATTAGCAAAAAAGAAAAACCTCCGTCTTCTTGTTACCGATATTAAACCGGAGAAAACAAGTGAAAAGTTATATCGATCCATAAATGGAGCAATGCTTGTTCAGGATGAAGATGAGGGTCTCGATTTAGAATATAAGGCAGTTACAAAGAAAAAATTCTCTGAAAAACAAATAATCCTTGCAAAATTTGGGACCCAAGCTTGCAAACATTTAAAAAGTAATGCTATAGCATTAGTTACGCAAAATTCAGATGGATCTTTCTGGCTTACTGGAGCTGGCATGGGGCAACCAAACCGTTTAGACAGTTTACGTTGGTTAACTATTCCTCGTTTTGAGCAAAAAGAAGGTCTTAAAATTGAAGAAGCAGTGCTTATTTCCGATGCTTTTTTCCCATTTCGTGACAGCATTGAAGTTGCTAATGAATACGGGATAAAATATATAGTTGAACCTGGAGGAAGCATCCGTGATGAAGATGTAATAAAAGCATGTGACGAATTTGATATAGCAATGGTATTTACAGGAATTAGGCATTTTAAACATTAAATATTATAATAACAAACAGAATATGGGATTATTTTCATTCTTAACACAAGAAATCGCTATCGACCTTGGAACGGCAAATACAATTATTATACATAATGATAAAATAGTTGTTGATGAACCTTCAATAGTTGCCATCAATAATGAAACGGGCAGAGTAATCGCTATAGGAGAGAAAGCCAGACAGATGCATGGCAAAACTCACCAAAATATTAAAACAATTCGACCTCTTAAAGATGGTGTAATAGCTGATTTTAATGCAGCTGAACAGATGATCAGGGAGATGATAAAAATGATTAACCCAAAAGGAAGATTATTTGCACCAGCTTCTTTGAAGATGGTTGTTTGCATTCCTTCTGGAAGTACAGAAGTTGAAATTCGTGCCGTTCGTGATTCATCAGAACATGCTGGTGGTAGAGATGTTTATCTGATTTATGAGCCCATGGCAGCTTCTTTAGGTATTGGATTAGATGTTGAAGCACCTGAAGGAAATATGGTAGTTGACATTGGTGGTGGAACAACTGAAATTGCCGTAATTGCATTAGGGGGAATCGTTACCAATAAATCAATAAGAATTGCTGGTGATGGATTTACAGCTGATATTCAGGCTTATATGAGACATCAACATAACATTAAAATTGGAGAAAGAACTGCAGAAGAAATAAAAATACAAGTTGGTTCTTCATTGCCTGATTTAGACAATCCCCCACCAGATTTCAATGCAAGAGGACCAAATTTAATGACTGCCATGCCAATTGAAGTTCCAATTTCATACCAGGAAATTGCTCATTGCTTAGATAAATCAATTTCTAAAATTGAAACCGCTATCCTTGGAGTTTTAGAACAAACCCCACCTGAATTATATGCTGATATTGTAGATAAAGGGATTTACTTAGCTGGTGGTGGTGCATTACTAAGAGGTCTTGCAAAAAGATTTACCGATAAAATAAATATTCCATTCCATGTTGCTGAAGATCCTTTACATGCTGTTGCAAGAGGGACAGGTATTGCGCTGAAAAATGTTGATAGATTTTCTTTCTTAATGAGATAATTATTTAATTTTTAATGAGAAACCTGATATCTTATATTATCCGGTATCATTTTACTATTTTGTTTTTAATTATTGAAGTAGTTTCAATTCTTATTGTAATTGAATTTAATCAGTATCAAAATTCAAAATTTTTTAATTTTTCGCATGCTGTTTCAGGTATGGTTTATAACAAAGCATACCACATTAAAGAGTACTTAAAACTCCGTTCAGTTAATAATGAGCTTTTAGCAGAAAATGAAAAATTGATAAATAAATTAGAATATACAGAATCATTGTTGAATTCAATTGCTGATACTTTGATTGATACAACTATCAGTCCACAATTTAAATATATACCTGCTAAAGTTGTAAATAACTCGACAAACAAAAGATATAACTATATTACATTAAATAAAGGCATTGATGATGGAATAGAACCTGAGATGGCAGTAATTTCAGATTCAAAATTAGTTGGTGTAATTAACAATGTATCAAAAAAATTTGCCTCAGTTATTTCAATTTTGAATCCTAAATTAAAAATAAGTGCAAAGATTAAAAAAAACAATTACTTTGGTTCCTTATATTGGGAAGGTAAAAATGTGACGACTTGTGCATTAAGCGAAATCCCTCATCATGTAAATATTTCAGTTGGTGATACAATAATAACAAGCGGACATTCAACAATATTTCCTGAAGGAATATTAATTGGATTTATATCTGACTTTGAAATTAAAGAAGGAAACTTTTATCTTATAAAAGTTACTTTAGCCAGTGATCTTAATAATATTACGAATGTAATGGTTATTAAAAATTTTAACAAAAAAGAGCAAAAAACGCTAGAAAGTTATAATTCCAATGATTAGAATCCTGTCAAGAAATATCATTCGCTTTATTATTGTTGTTTTACTTCAAATATTTCTATTTAACAATATTCAATTTAGCGGTCATATAAATCCTTATTTTTATATCATCTTTATCCTACTTCTACCATTCGAAACTTCAGGATGGTTGTTATTAATATTATCTTTTATATTAGGGATTTCAATCGATATTTTTTCTCAGACTTTAGGAATTCATGCTTCTGCTTGTGTATTTATGGCATTTTTCAGGCCAATAGTATTACGAATGTTAACTCCAAGAGATGAATATGAAATTGGGACATTCCCAAGAATATATTATTATGGTTTTCGTTGGTTTTTAAAATATACTTCAATTCTTGTTTTTATTCATCATCTTTTCCTTTTCTATATAGAGATATTTACTTTATCAGATTTTTTTCTCACCCTTTTCAGAGCAATATTGAGTTCAATTTTTACTATAATTTTAATAATATCAAGCCAATATTTTATTTATAAGAAATAATGAATACTCTCTATAACAGGCGAATTATAATTAGTGGTATTATTATTATATTGTTTATAATTATCCTCATTAAGCTTTTCATTCTTCAGGTGGTTGATACTTCTTATAAATTATCTGCAAGCAATAACGTTCTTCGATCTCAAACCTTATTTCCTGCCCGTGGGATTGTGTTTGATCGGGATAGTAATATTCTCATTTACAATGAAGCCGCTTATGATGTAATGATTATTCCAAACCAACTAGAGAAATTTGACACCTTAGACTTTATACAAATACTTAAAATTACTAAAGATCAACTTAATGATGGAATTAGAAAAGCAATAGAATATTCTCGGTACAAACCATCCATTTTTCTGAAACAAATTTCTTCATTAACATATGCTAAGCTGCAAGAAAAAATGTATAAGTTTCCTGGGTTTTATGTTCAACCCAGAACATTAAGAAAGTATCCTAGATCGATTGCAGCCCATATTTTAGGTTATGTTGGTGAAGTTGATGTTTCAACAATTCAAAAGGATTTGTTTTACGAATCGGGCGATTATTATGGTATGAATGGTATAGAAAACTCATATGAAAAATATTTGCGAGGTGAAAAAGGTGTAAAAATTTACCTTGTAGATGTTCATAGCAGAATTAAAGGATCATATAAAAATGGAAGGT
>CAZBZX010000113.1:0-11555 GCA_964496465.1 uncultured Bacteroidales bacterium | reverse complement strand
AAAAAAAGGCTTCACGTTGGGTGATAATTGTATATTTTGTTCTATTATCAAAAAAGCTATGCCTAGCAATCTGATCTCAGAAACAGATGACCTGCTTGTTATTAAAGATATTGCGCCTAAAGCATCAATTCATTATTTGATAATGAAAACTTTAAGATTAACTGATATCATTATATTAGAAAGTATTGATTCGACCAATAATTATGCCATTCAGATTTTAAAGAAGAAAAAGCTGAAAGAAGGAACTGTAATAGTTGCACATGAACAGTTACAGGGTAAAGGACAGAAAGGCAATAGTTGGGAGAGCGAACCAGGCAAAAACCTGACAATCAGTCTTATTTTATATCCTGATTTTTTACCTGCTGAGAGACAATTTTTAATTACGAAAGCTATTTCTCTATCAATTACTGACTTACTTGAGAAATATATAACTGATGTATCAATTAAATGGCCAAACGATATTTATTATAAAGATTTTAAAATTGCAGGAGTTTTAATTGAAAATATAATCTTAGAGAATGAAATTTCACAGTCGATTATAGGTATTGGAATTAATGTAAATCAAGATAAATTTTTAAACAATGCTCCAAATCCTGTTTCACTCTATAATATTACAAATCATGAATATGATCTACATGAGTTGTTATATAAATTGAAACGAAATTTTATGGCCCGCTATATTCAATTAAAAAAAGGAAATGTTAAAGGATTGAATATAAAATATCTGCAAAAATTATATAAATTTGAAATAGAGTCGGAATTTATTGCGAAGGGTAAAATTTTTAAAGGTAAAATCATTGATATTGATGAATGGGGAAGGTTAAGAGTGCAATTGACTAATAACGAAATTCAAACTTTTGATTTTAAAGAGGTTGAATTTAAACGTGACAATATTACAGGTTAAACATTTTTCAATAATTCTGGCAATCGGTCAACGATCACGTTTAAAGCATCCTGCAAAGGTTTTTTAACCATTGGCTGCAGCATTGCGGGCAATTCAGCATGTAAAGTAAGTCTTACTTTTGTTTCATTGAGGTTGGCTTCTTTTAACTGTATCCAAAAAAAGAAATCTAAAGGTTGTGCATTTGAGTTTCCTTTGAATTTTATTGTCTTATGGGGTTCTCTATTAATAATTTCTATATTTAATTCACCGGCCATATCAACCGAAAAACTGCAAGTATCTTCAGTTGCTTGCCAGTTTTTAATTTTGTCAGCAGGTATAAAATTTTCCAGGTTATTTAAATTCGATAAAAAATTATATATATCAGCCTGCGATTTTAAGATTGTCCCAATTTTACTTTCCAGTTTTAACATAATTATTATTCATCTTCGTTTTTCCCCCATGTATCAGGCGATTTTCTCCAGTTTTTTAAAGTTTCAATTTGTGATTCATCAATATATTTCATAGATACAGCCTCTTCAATCATCGAATTATAATCACTTAATGTATAAATTTCGCAGGAGGAATTGATAAAACTATCTTCTGCTTGCTGAAAATTATAGGTAAAAATAGCTACTAATCCCAATACCTCACCGCCAGCAAATCGTATAGCTTCAACAGCTTTTAAGCTGCTTTTACCAGTTGAAATTAAGTCTTCAACTACCACAACTTTTTGATCGTCTTTTAAGTCACCTTCAATCATATTCTCTAATCCATGACCTTTTGGTTTTGATCGTACGTAAATAAATGGAAGTTCCATAGCTTCTGCAACCAAAGCTCCCTGTGCAATTGCACCCGTTGCAACACCGGCGATTACTTCAGCTTTTGGAAATTTTTCTTTGATTAATGATACGAATTCATCCTTGATTAACGTTCTTAATCCAGGATAGGAGAGGGTTTTACGATTATCACAATAAATTGGAGATTTCCAACCTGAAGCCCATGTGAAAGGATTTGCAGGTTCTAATTTTATTGCTTTAATTTGTATAAGATTATTTGCTATTTGTTTTTTAATATTCATAGTAAAATGTATAAAGTTTATTTTAATAATCGCACAGTATACTTAGCTGATGATTACAAATCAAATTTCGAAAAATTTGACGGATTATTTTACAAATATAACACTAAAGAGGAATTTGAAAAAGTTTGGGAGTTTTTTGAGGTAATGAGTAGTGGTGTAAATAATCTTTTTATTATAAACGAGAATTTAGAGAAGCTAAAAAAAGAGTTTTATAATTTTTTTAAATTAATTGATGCTTCGGGCGGGGTTGTTGTTAATAAGCAAGGAAAAGTGTTAATTATGAAAAGATTTGGTAAATGGGATTTGCCAAAAGGTAAAGTGAATGAAGGAGAAAATATTGAAGATGCAGCAGTGCGGGAGGTTACCGAAGAATGTGGCATTGGGCCATTAAAAATAGTTAAAAAATTATCACCTACTTTTCATACCTATTATTTAAATAATCAGCAAATTCTTAAACAAACCCACTGGTTTGAAATGCTTTATTATGGGGATGAAATTTTTAAACCACAGGTTGAGGAAGATATAACGGAAGTAAAATGGATGGAAAAAGGTGATTTATCAGCAATTCTTGAGAATACTTATAAGTCTGTTATTGATGTTTTAATTGATGCTGGTAAATTAATATTGAATTAATCCTTTCGATTTTAGAACTTCAAAAAATATAATTTCAAAATTTTCTTCTGGCGATGGTGCCGGCGATAATAATATTTTACCTTCAGGATCAATTAAATAATAAGTAGGATAAGCTTTTATATTATATTTTTTAAGAATTCCCGGATTATTCTCATCATGTAAAAAAGTCCAGTTAAGTTCTTTTTTTTCTTTATAAAATAGTGTGTTATCAAAACTTTCATCTACTGAAATTGAAACTATACTGAGAATATCTTTATATTTTTCCTGTAAGGTATTTAAAATTCCAAAATCCTTAACACAAGCTAAACTTTGGATGCTAATAAAATTTAAATACACAAATTTACCTTTAAAATCTTTTAGTGAATATTTATAATTGTTTTCTCCTGTCAGTATAAAATCAGGAGGAAAATATCCGGGTAAAAGCCGGGTGGTTTTTTCTCTAATATTTTGAGCAATAGATTTATGTTCAGGTATAGTTGAGTTAAAATACAAAGAATCAATTATCTGGATTAATAAATCGTTTGGGAATTCTTTTGAATATAATCCATCATAAACTTCTTTCAGTAAAACAAATTCAGATAAAGAATCATTTATTTTAGAATTTTCGATAGTTAAAGCATTAATTAATTTATGATAATTTCTTTCTATGAAGGCTTCCTCAAGTTGTTTTTTAGTATTAATATTTTCTAAATAACTTATAATGAATTTATTGAAAACAAGATGGAACAATTCCATGTATGCCGGATTATTATAATTAATTGGCTTATTTTCGAAATATTCTTTTATAAATTGATTGGTTGAAGGTTTAACTGAACTGTTATACTTCAACACGCCTATTTTATAATATTTATAATCGTTAAAAAACTGATTTTCTGAACCATAGAAGATTTTATCCAGTTGTACCTCGATGCTGTCAAGATTTATATTTTTTTTATAATAAAATGTATTGATTGTTATTTGATTTAAAATATCTTCAAAGGAATTATCAAAAGAGTTAATCATAAAATTGAGTTCATTCTCCTCATAAACAATTCCTTTTTTCCAGGCATTTATAATTCCAATTTGAATTTCTGATTCGACAAAATAAGGATTAAGTTTATCTCTTATTTCTTTTTCTTCAAATGGCGGAAGAAGAATTTCATATTCAGTAAAAGGTTCAATATATATGAAGCCTTTATTTGCCCCTAAAGGCAAAAAGATTTGTTTCGTTTCGGTAATATCAATTTCAATTTTAAATTTTCCGCTATCATCTACATATATTGTATTTAAGTCTTCTTCAAGATTAGTAATTTCATCAGCATATAAATAAGGATAAATAAATTTATTCGAGCAATCAGTTGCTTCACCGAAAATTTTAACTTTTTGTGCATTATGATGTATAGTAATAGAAAAAAGTAAATAGGAAATTAATAAATATTTTCTCTTCATTTATTTTGCCTGCTATAAGAATTTAACATTCTTTAATTTTACCGGAAGAAATTTTGACGCATCTTCACCATTTAAAATAATATCTCTCACCATGGTAGAATTAATAAAAGTATGCTCTGGCCGTGTTAATGTAAAAATTGTTTCCACACTTGATTCCAGTGACCTGTTTAATTGTCCGACAGCTCTTTCATATTCGAAATCAGATGAAGTTCTCAATCCGCGAACAATAAAATTAGCGTTTACTTTTTTGCAGAAATTAACAGTTAATCCTGAAAAACTGGTTATTTCAATCTTAGGTTCGTCTGCAAATACCATGTTTATCCACTCAATGCGTTTTTCTAACGGAAAATAACCCATTTTTGTTATATTGATACCAATGGCAATGATAATTTTATCGAAAAGGGGTAATGCACGGTTAACAATGGATTCATGTCCAATTGTAAACGGGTCAAATGAACCTGGGAAAACTGCAATTTTGCTCATTTTGTAAGGTTTTATTTGTGAGACATAAATTTTAAACATTAAAATTTACAAGTCGAACAATCCCGCCAGAGGCGGAGAGTGTGAAACCTTTCTTTTTGATGTAAAAAAAGTTGCTTATGCTCTTTCTAAATTTCAAATCTTTCGAGATGAAATTCTTTACAGTTAAACACTCGTGATGCAAATTTATAAATAAAATTGATAAATAATTGAAAGATAATGAAGTTGGTTTAGTTTAATGGTGAAAGGTTATTTAATTTCTTTTTCTTTATTAGAATGAACAAACAAGGTATTCCCTAAATTATCGTATTTGTTAAACAATTCTATTCCTCTTTCCTTTGCACGTTTAATATTAAATCCTATTATCGTCAGATCCGCATCAGATGAATGTTCTTCAATTATTTCCTTTTTTGTTTTATCAGAACTGAAGGCCAATAATTGGATATTGGATTGAGAGATTGGTAACCGGCCAGATTTAATTAAACCGATTAAATTTTCTCTTTTTTCTGCCAATTCCTCTTCCTGGTATAATGCAAAGATTTTTATTAACCCATCCTTCCATTCAGGGTGTCCGAGAATAATATAAGCCAATAAAATCATTAAACTGGCATTTTCGTAATCTTCTGATGTAATCCAAACGTGTATTTCATTTTTATATCCAAAACCTTTATAGGAAGTATTTAGTATACAAATATCGAATTCGGTAGATTCTAATAATCTGAAATTTTTAAGGGGCTCAACCAAAGATTCTGGTTCAGTCCGTGAAAATTCAAAAAGGATCATATTATTTCCTTTTCCCGAAATTCCCGAAAGCTGTATTACTTGAGCAATAGCTGAAGTTAACGATGGACTGATAATCGTATCCAGATAAACCCGGTTTTTGCTTCCAGCTGCAAGATGAATTAACTTATCAAGAATTTTTTTTGATTCTTTATTTGTTTCTTCATTTAAATACCCCTGAATATAATGAATATATGTGCCAAAACCATATTTTAATGAAATCCATCGCAACATATCAAACGCCGATCTTCTTTTAAATGAATCTTGAGAAACACAAATTACAAAAGGTCTCCAGTTAGTATCTAAATCTTCTTTATCAGCCCGCTGAGCAAACACTTGTAATTGTCTGCTTAATTGAAAAACTACTCCTTTAAAAAGTTTTTCCAGTCCTCTTTTATCCATATTATAGGAAGTTACCATTTGATAAATTAATGCCATTATTAAGATTGAAACGGCTGCATAAGGTGTGTTCATTTTAAAAATTACCCAAAACGATAAGAATGCACCAAGAAATGAAAAGTACCATTTTGATTTGAATGTTGGCCGGTATGAAGGATCTGCAGCAAAATGTTCAAGGAATGAAATAAGGCATATAGCGCCATATGTAACGATAAAGAACATGGAAATAATTTTGGCAACAAAATCAATATCACCAATAAAAATGAAAAAGAAAGCTATGATAATGGTAATTAGCGATGAATTAACGGGTTCATTTGAAATATTCTTTCCTTTAGCTGTCCAATAATTTAAATACCTGTTTGGAAATATCTTATCGTAGCCAATTGCCTGTAAAGTGCGTGGCGCAACTATTATTGATCCTAATGCTGAAGAAAGGGATGCACTTGCCAGTCCAATGGGAATGATTGGGCCCCAAATAGCAATTTTTTGCATAATTAGCTGATTGTCAGCTAAATCTTCTGGACTTACAGAGATACTTAATTTATATGCAACAGCAACATAAACAACAAAACCAATAATAGTAGCCCAGATGGTTCCATTTGGAATTGATTTTGCAGGATTTTTTAAATCTCCTGATAATCCTAGGCCAGCTGCCAGACCTGTGAATGCAGGAAATATGATGGTAAATACATAAAAAAATGAATCCGGTTTTTCAATATGATTTATAATGGAATGTGGGATTTGTTCGTTTGTTGGGGTTCCCATAAAAAACATAGCAATTGAAATAAAAAGAATGATAACCACAAAATATAAAGCTTTCATTCCCATATTTGCTCCCCTGAACAATATTATAATTGAAATAAATAACATGGTAGGGATGCTTATGAACCTGTTATCAGGTATTACAAATCCGTATGAATTTTTTAAGAATTCAATTACCGGACTAAAAGCTTCTGCAAATGCAATTATATAAAAAGCGACACTAATGGCTTGAGATAAATACAAGGTTATTCCAATTGAAGCGCCAATATTTAAACCAAATGACCTGGATATAATATAATAGGCTCCGCCTCCCTGTACCTTCTGGTTTGTAGCAATTTCTGATATGGCAAGAGCAGTAGGGACAGTAATTAAATGGCCTAAAATAATTATTCCTAAAACGCCCATAAAACCCAAATGACCCACAGCATATCCGAACCTTAAAAAAAGGATGGCTCCTAAAATTGTTGAGATGGCTGTCATGAAGACTGGTAGGGTACCAAAATTTGCCTTTTTTTCCGATAATGAACTTGCCATTTATTTTTATTTCTATAAATATAAATAAAATATTGGAAAATGATTCGATGACTTTAAGTCATCGAATTATTCAAACCGGATTGATTTATCCGGACTAATATTAGCAATTATTTGAGAAGGAATTAACAGCATTAAAATGGTAAGAATTAAAGTCCCGATATTTAGAAGCAAAATATGAATTACTTTCAGGTTAATTGGAACAGTATTAAGGAAATATGATGCCTGATCAAGTTTAATAAAATGAAAAAAGTATTGAATTAGACAAACTGTAACACCGATAATATTTCCCCATAATAATCCTTTGGATATTAAAAATCCTGATTGATATAAAAATATTTTTCGAATATTTAAATTGGTTGCTCCCAAGGCTTTCAGAATTCCTATCATATTTGTTCTCTCTAATATGAGTATAATTAATCCTGAAACCATATTAAATCCTGCAACAATAAGCATTAATATTAAAATAATCCAAACATTCATATCCTGAAGGTTCAGCCAGTCAAATATTTGTACATTTTTTTCTTTAATGTTTGTTACCATTAAAAAATCCTGATCTTCCTCATAATTATAACCTACAATATCTGCAATATTATCTGACATGATATCAATTTTATCGAAATCATCAATTTCAATTTCAAAACCTGATATCTGGTCTGTGCTCCAGTCTTTTAATTTTTGCACATGACCTAAATCAATTATAACATACATTTTATCGAAATCAACCAAGCTGGTTTCATAAATACCTTCAATCTTAAATTTTCTTACCCGTGGGGGATTCTGTGCAAAATATACCCTGAAATCATCACCTACTTTTAATTTTAATCGCAAAGCCAAATATTTTGAAATTAAAGCTTTGTTTGTTTTTATGCTATCATTTACAATAAAAAGATTACCTTCAATTAGGGTTTTTTTAAAAAAGTCCCATTTAAAGTCAACATCAATTCCTTTTAAAACAACCCCTTCAATATCTTTTTCTGTCTTAATTATTCCTGGAATAATAGCAAATTTTTGAATGTGTTTAATTTCCTTCTGTTCATATAATTCATCTAAAAAAGGTTGGTTTTGATTTATTGGGTTACTTTCATAAGATGAGTTATTATCGTAATTTACAATCTGAATATGTGAATTAAAACCTGCAATTTTATTTCGTATTTCTAATTTAAATCCTGTAATTACGGCAACAGACATTATCATTACAGCCATTCCCAGCGCTATTCCTATGATTGCTATACTTATGATAGGTCTTGAAAATCCTGATTCCAAGTCCTTATCCGAGTATAATCTTCGTGCTATAAATAATTCTGTATTCAAAATAATTTGTTAATCTTGCTACAAATTTACTAAATTCGCCCACTGAAGTTAGTTAAATTAAGTATTAAGTAATTATATCACAAATATGAAAAAATTTTCCCTGTTTATCATGGCAGGATTTTTTTTATTATTTACAATTTATAGCGTTAATTCAAAACATGATAATAAACCTATTATAGTCGGGGCTGAACAGACACTTCAGTATATTCCATTATTGCAAGATAAAAAAGTTGGTATTGTTGCTAATCATACTTCTTTAATCGGGAATACACATTTGGTTGATAGTTTACTTTCACTTGGTATTAAGATTCAAAGAATATTTAGTCCGGAACATGGTTTCAGGGGTGATGTTGATGCAGGTGAATATTTTATAGACTATATTGATTCTATTACAGGATTACGAGTTATTTCTCTATATGGTAAAAACTTTAAACCAAAGACAAAAGATTTGGAAGGGATTGATGTTATGATTTTTGATATTCAGGATGTAGGAGTGAGGTATTATACATATATTTCAACCTTACATTATACTATGGAAGCTTGTGCCGAGAATGGTATTGACTTAATTGTTCTGGACAGACCTAATCCTAATGGATTTTATATTGACGGACCAGTAATGGAGGAAGAGCAAAAATCGTTTGTTGGATTGCACAATATTCCAGTTGTGTATGGATTAACTATTGGTGAGCTTGCTACTATGATTAACGGGGAAAAATGGCTTAAGGATAGCTTAACATGTAAGCTAGAAGTAATAACTTGTGAGAATTATTCTCATAGTTCCTATTATAATTTATCGGTAAATCCTTCTCCGAATTTGCAAAATATGGCATCAATATATTTGTATCCTTCTCTTGGATTATTTGAAGGTACGGTAGTAAGTGTTGGTAGAGGAACTGATTATCCTTTTCGGGTTATTGGTTTTCCTGAATACAAAGATAAATTATTCAGCTTTACACCTCGGAGTATTGATGGAATAAGTAAATACCCTAAGTACCAAGATAGCTGTTGCTTTGGGATTGATTTACGTTATTTAAAAGAATCGGACTTAAAAGAATTAAAAAAAATTGATTTAAACTGGCTTATAGAAATGTACAACTCTTTAAAAGACACATCATTTTTCAATAGTTATTTTCAAATGCTGGCTGGAAATGACACGTTGGAAAAACAAATTATTAATGGACTATCAATAGAAGAAATCCAGAAAAGCTGGGAGAAAGGTCTAAAAAGGTATAAGCAAAAAAGGCAGAAATATTTATTGTATCCTGATTTCAACAATTGAATTTACTCAAATTTTAAAATTCTTGGTTCTTCAAACCTGAAAGAACGCGGTTTTCTATATTCTTCATCAGAAAGAATAATCCAGGCTGGATTTGCATCATCAGGGATTTTAGGATATATAGAAAATCTTATCTGAAAAGTTTCAAAAACCAGAAATTCATTACGAAATCTAATTCCAGCTCCAAATCCTGAAAAGAAGTTATTATTTAAAAATAAGTTTTTATTGAAAGTTACCAGACCGAAATCTGAGAAAGCAAAGAAAACAAACCTGAAACCATAGAAATATAAAGGGCTGAATAATACTGATTCAAAATTAATTGCTACTTTTTGGATGCCTTTTAATTCTTTACTTTTCAGCCCTGTAATTCCATTTTTATCATTAAGATTAATATTTTCGTATTCAAATCGTTTAATGCCATTTGTGTATCTTATTTTTAAGAATTGTCTTGTATAATAATTATTAATAATGAATAAATTAGAAAAGTAATCCAAGTCAGTTCTGATAATAGCTTGCTGTAAGTCATGTTTATAAATATAACTTCCAAGCCCTGCAAAAGCATTTAAATAACCAAATTTTTTAAAAAACTGTCCTTTTGATAGGTTGATCCCAAAATAATTCCTATTAAAAAACTCTGCAAAGTCTCTTCCAAAATGTAAATCAACATAATGCCCAAATGGTATATCTTCAGTCCTGCCAAAATTGTATACCATATTTGTTTTAAAATAAAGGGGCTTTGTAAGAGCAATACTCCCAAAAATGATATAATGATTATGAAATTGATAAAAAGTTGAAGGGCTTATTTCCGGGCGCTTAAAATAATGGTAATTACTTGCCCTTGCTGAGACAATTAACTGTGTTCGTTCAATTTTTTTTTCTTTCATAGTTCTGAAAATGAATGCCCGTGCAAACCATATATCCTGCATTTCATATTCGATGTAAACATTTGTAAGAGAAGAATCAATATAATCAACACTACCATAGCGGTGACTTTTAAGCGCTGTAATGCCACCTGCGTATTTCATTTCAGGAGTATAAAATTTTCTGTATAAGTCGATCCTGCTATCACCATTTCTATGTGTCTTTTTATAATTCAAATCAATATTGATAAGGGTTTTTTTAATATTACGAAGTCTAAAAAAAGCTCCGGGCCCAAATACTGGGTCATATTTATTATTAAAAAATAACCGTGCCTCAAATCGCTGTCCTGTTCCTGCGATATTTTTATCTATTATTGATACATAGCCTGAATACAGATCATCAAATTCTGCATCAATAGCTTTCGACCATTGATCCTGTACGAAAATATTTACTGAGGCAAATTCAGGATTTAAAGAATCAGGTATAATAATTATTTTTGCATCCCTTATAAAATCGAGTTCCCTTAATAACCTTTCATTATCTTCAAATATTTCAGGTTGAATTGTATCACCTTTTTTAAAAGTTAAATATCCTGATATTACTTTTTTACTTGTTTTAACATGAGTTAAATTAAGCGATTTGGTATATAGCGTGTTTATTTTATTTAATGGATAGACTGAATTTCTTTCAAAATCAATATAATTAGTTACTATTATTTCTTTAATTTTTTTGTGCCGGTTTTCATAAAAATTCTGATTGATAGTTTTTTGATCAATATTTTCAATTTTTTTTGGTTGAGAAGGTGATTTGAATATTAATTGATAAATTAATTTGGAATACTTTTTATCTCCAGCTTTGATTATTAATGAGTCATAAAAATTTTGAGTTTTATTATTTTGAACTGAATCAGTTTCATTGAACAAATCTTGTCCAAAAACACTAAATTCATTAATTATTAAAGAAATAATTACTATATACTTTATATATACAAATTTTTGGGAGTACATATACAAACAATCTGAATAACCTAAAGATAATGATTAAACAATTTAAAAAATGAGAATGTTTTATTAATTAATATAAAAAGGTAGAAAATATTTAATTTTAGTAAAGAAAATCATTGTATGGGA
>CAZBZX010000112.1:0-11597 GCA_964496465.1 uncultured Bacteroidales bacterium | reverse complement strand
GCTTAAGCATGATCAAAATTTTTTCTCTTTTAATTTTATTGCTATTAATTACATATCAAACGAGAATAACCAGTATAAGTATAAACTTGAAGGATTTGATGCTGACTGGATAGATGCAGGGAATAAACGTGAAGCCAGTTATACCAATGTAAATCCTGGAAATTATCTATTTAGGGTAATTGCATCAAATAATGATGGCTACTGGAATTATGAGGGTACATCAATTAAAATAATAATTAAACCACCTTTAACCGGAACGTGGTGGTTTAGAATTTTAGTAGTTATTTTAATAATATTTTTAATAATAATATATAATTTAAATAGAGTAAAAAGTTTACGCGAACAAAATATTTTGTTAGAGAATAAAGTAAATGAACGTACCACAGAATTAACATCTCTTTATTCTAAAATAAAGCTTCAAAATGATTTATTAGCTGAACAAAAGAAAAACATTGAAGATTCATATACAGAATTAACAAATTACCGAAATAAACTTGAAGATCTCGTTGAAGAGCGAACAAAAGAGTTAATAATTGCTAAAGAGCGAGCTGAAGAATCAGACAAGTTAAAATCCTCATTTTTAGCAAATCTTTCTCATGAAATAAGAACACCCTTAAATTCAATTATCGGGTTTGCTAATTTATTATTCGATCCAGAAGTAAATGAAGAAGAAAAAATATCCTATAAAAATACAATTGAAGGCAACAATAGTATATTATTGAGTTTAATTAACGATATCATTGATTTTTCTAAAATTGAATCCGGACACCTGGATATTGTTTTTAAAGAGGTAGTTTTAAATGATATTTTTAATGATATAGAAAAAATATATAATCTTGAAATAAAGAAACATACGTTAGGAATTAAACAAAATTTGGAATTTAGATTAAATATTGAAGAAAAAACAAGAGAAATTGTACTGATAACAGATGAGATTCGTTTAAAACAATTGCTTACTAATTTAATTAATAATGCGATTAAATTTACACACGATGGTTATATTGAAGTTGGGTGTTATACTATAAATGATAATCTGCTTGAATTTTATGTAAAAGATACAGGTATAGGTATTGAAGAAAAGTATCATGAAGTTATTTTTAAACGCTTTAGAAAACTTGAAGAAGAAAAGTATTTATATAGGGGAGCTGGAATAGGTTTGTCAATTGCAAAGGAATTAGTTAAACTTTTGGGTGGTTCAATTTATTTAGAGTCATCTCCAGGAAAAGGGGCAACTTTTAAATTCACTTTACCAATTCATTCATTGATAACAAAACAAATGGAAAATAATGAAGCAAAAAAACAAAAGGAATTACCGGATTTAAAAGATCATTTAATATTAATTGCCGAAGATGATATATCAAATTACACTTATTTGGAAAAACTAATGCTTCGAACTAAAGCTACTGTATTACATGCAAAAAATGGAAATGAAGTCATACAACTTTTTAAAGAAAATCCATTAATAAATTTAGTTTTAATGGATATTAAAATGCCTGAACTTGATGGAATTTCTGCTTTAAAAGAACTGAAAAAATTGAATTATAAGGGTTCGGTTATTGCTCAAACTGCCTATGCTTTTACTGACGAAATACGAAAAATAATGTCAGCAGGATTTGATGCTTATATTACCAAACCAATAATACCTGAAGATTTATATGATTTAATTATTAAGTACATTTAAAAGTTAAATTTTTCCGCTTTTGATATTTATATTATTTATTCCTGTATTAATATATAGTATGAATTAAAAAAAACTAGTATATTCATAGATATTATTAATAACCTAAACCCACAAAAATGAAAAAATTATTTACATTTTCTTTATTAATTCTTGGTGTTTATCTTGTTACTTTCTCTGGAGGTATAAATACAAACACCAATCAGAGCATTTATTATACAAGGATGATGTGTCGCGATGCATCCCTGAATAACGATGCTGTTTTTTATAATCCGGCAGGGTTGACATTTTTAAGCGACGGTATTCATCTTTCAATTAACAATCAATCTATTATTCAAAACAGGACTGTAGGTAGCGATTTATCTATTTTACAGAACAAAGAATTTAAAGGGAAAGTTACTGCACCATTATTTCCAAGTATTTACGGTACTTATAAAACCGGAAAAATAGCATTATCAGCTGGTTTTAATCCAATTGGTGGTGGCGGAGGAGCTGAATATAAAGACGGCTTACCTTCATTCGAATCACAAGTAGCAGCATTAGTTCCTAAATTAAGTGAAGCAGGTGTAACAGGTTATGATGCTGATATATATTTTAAAGGATCTTCAGTTTTCTATGGCATTCAGGCCGGTGTAAGTTATGAAATTAATGAAATGATCAGTGTTTTTGCAGGTGCACGATATGTAATTGCAAAAAACACCTATGAAGGGCATTTAAAAGATATTTCAGTAGTAACTCCAACTGGAACAGTGTTAGCTGGAGCTTATTTGACTGGACTAGCTGATATGGCAACAACCGGAATAACCCATTCTACTGCAGCTGTAAATGGTATTCAAGCTTTTGAAGATGCAGGCATTCCTGGTTCTCTTACATTTGATGAAGCTCGTGCAATTCCAACATTAACAGCTGAACAAGTAGCACAATTAACAGCAATAGAAGAAGGTCTTGCAATGTCACCTGTTCCAGCAGCTGATAATACATTAGATGGTGCACAAACTGCTTATTCGAATGCCGTGACTATGCTTACAGTTCAGGCTGCTACTTTAAATGCTTATGTGCCTCTTGTTGGCGATAAAAATGTGGATGCGGAGCAAGCTGCAACAGGAATTACGCCTATTTTTGGTGTTAACCTTACTTTAATGGAAAAATTAAATATTGGTATTAAATATGAGATAGCAACTAGCATTGATTTAGAAAATAGCACTAAAACTGATGATACCGGATTATTTCCTGATGGCGAAAAGAATCGTGCAGATATGCCTGCATACCTGTCTATTGGAGCTGGTTATGATGTTAATGAAAAATTATATGTTACGGGAGGTATGCATATGTATTTTGATAAATCAGCTGATTATGGTAAAAAGGTTGCCGGTTTAAAAGTTGATAATGATGAAGTAATTGATAATAATTACCTTGAATTGGCGGTTGCCGGAGAATATGCAGTAAACGATAAAATTAGTGCAAGTTTAGGATATTTATTTGCCAAAACTGGGGTGAATGAAAAATACCAGAGTGATATTAGTTTTAGTAATTCATCAAGTACAATTGGTTTGGGTGGAATGTATAAATTAAATGAAATGCTTGGAATTAATATTGGTGTTTCATATACGATGTATGGTGAAGAAAGCAAAGTATTTGCTGCTGATGCAGCAACTGGAATGCCTGCATATAAAGAAACCTATGATAAGGATGCATTGATTGTTGGAATTGGTTTTGAATTAGATTTTTAAAACTGGTTTGTATTCATTTAAATATTTTAAAACCTGTTTGGTGCTTGAAAAGAATGCATCAGACAGGTTTTATTAGTTGAAAAGTCTTGAGAAACCTGTATATGGTTTTAATTCCATTACCTCAAATTCAATTAATCCATTTTTTACTAAAGGAAATTCATTTAAAATGGTTTCAGCCGATTCAAGTGTGTTTTCTTCAATTACAAGTACTGCATTTTTATATTGATTAAAATAAATTTGCCTTATAATTCCTTTTTGATATAATTCCCAAACATGCTCTGCTTCCTTTCTTAGAAATGGTTTAAAGTTCTCTGTTGTAATTCCTGGTTTTTCTTTTTCAATGGCTAATATTTTCATAATGATTATTATTATTATTTCAAAATATTATCAAATCTAGAATTAATTCTTAATAAATAAAAAGTTCAAATCCCTTAATTTAAATTGTATATTTGTTCATATAAATCAATGTTTAAGTTTAAATTTTATAAATATGATACAGCGTATCCAAACACTTTATTTAATTTCGTCATCCATAATTATTTTTTTAATTTTCCGTTTCCCTATTGCCCATTTAGTAATGGATAACGGACAAATCATTTATATGACGTATAGAGGGCTTGATGCTTTTGAAATTCCAGTAAATATAGGTTCAACAAATGCTTATTCATTAGCAATTTTATCTACCATTATTTTAACAATATCAATAAGTTCAATTTTTCTTTTTAAAAATAGAATTAGGCAAATACGATTTTGTGTATATAATATAATGCTTATGTTTGGGTCAGGATTTATGATGTGGTTTTATGTACACAATTTTACTAAAAAACTAGGTTGCCATGTATATTACAAACTTCCTGTAGTATTTCCACTCATTGCAGTTGTTTTAACCTATTTAGCTATTGTTAAAATAAAAAAGGATGAAGAGTTAGTACGATCTGCTGATAGGATACGTTAATTAATCGAAACTAAAACAAAAATTAAATAAACATGAAAAAAGTAATAAATCTTTCACTGGTATTATTTATTTCTATTTATATATCAGGACAACAAAAATTCAATGTTGAAGAAATCATTCCAGTTGATACATCAATTACAAAAGGAAAATTGGATAATGGATTAACTTATTATATCAAAAAAAATAAACTTCCTGAAGATCGTGTTGAATTAAGGTTAGTAGTTAATGCCGGATCAATGCAGGAATCAGACAACCAGTTAGGATTAGCTCATTTTGTTGAACATATGTGCTTTAATGGAACTAAAAATTTTGAAAAGAATGAACTCGTGAATTTCCTCGAAAAAATGGGCATTAAGTTTGGTGCTGAATTGAATGCCTATACAGGTTTTGAAGAAACCGTTTATAAACTATATATACCAATTGATAAAGAGGGTTTATTAGATACAGCCTTTATGGTACTTGAGGATTGGGCAAGTAATGTAAGCTTTAATCATGAAGAAATTGATAAAGAGCGTGGGGTAATTAAGGAAGAATGGAGATTAGGTTTAGGCGCTAACGAAAGAATGATGCAAAAATACATTCCTGTTATACTAAAAGATTCAAGATATGCTGAAAGGCTACCTATCGGAAAAATGGATATTGTCGAAAATTGCCCTTATGATACATTAGTTCAATTTTATAAAGATTGGTACAGACCTGATTTAATGGCGGTCGTAGTTGTAGGTGATGTTGAAATTGAAAATATTAAAAGTAAAATATCTAATCATTTTGGCCATCTTCAAAATCCTGAAAAACCTAAAGAAAGATTGGAATACCCTATACCTGACAATAGGAATCCTTTAATAAGTATTGTTACTGATAAAGAAGCGACTTACACCGTTATTCAATTTTTTATAAAACATGATAAGTATGAAGAGGTAAATATAAAAGACTATCGGATGCTGCTTCTTCATCGGCTATATAATCAAATGATGAATTCAAGATTTGAAGAAATTATGCAAAATCCTGATGCTCCCTTTCTTTATGCAAATTCTTCGTATAGCGGTTTCTTAGGCAGGTCAAAAGATGCTTACTTTTCATTTGCCGTGGCCAAAGAAAATGAAATAGTGAATTCACTTGAAAAATTACTTGAAGAAAATGAAAAAGTAAAGCAATTTGGTTTTACTGAAAGTGAATTAGAAAGGCAGAAAAAAGAGTTGCTCACTTTTTATAAAAAAGCAGTAAAGGAAAAAGATAAAACTGAGTCGGAAATGTATGCTTCTGAATATATTCGAAATTTTCTTACACGTGAACCTATTCCTGGTATTGAAAATGAATATCAGATGTCACTTCAATTTGTTCCGGAAATAAAAATAGAAGAGATAAACCAGTTAGCACAAAAATGGATTATTGATAGCAATTGGGCTATTTTAATAACAGCGCCTGAAAATGAAACAGTTAATATTCCTTCCGAAGAAGAAATACTAGCTGTTGTGTTAGAATCGAAAGATAAAGAGGTAATGGCATATGTTGATGAAGTTACAGATGAACCATTGCTTGATAAAATTCCTAAGGGAACAAAGATTGTTTCAAATACAAAAAACGATAAATTTGGATACACAGAAGTTGTTTTTAAAAACGGAGCTAAAGTTATTTTAAAACCTAATTTTTACAAAAATGACCAGATTTTATTTCTAGGATCCAGCCCTGGTGGACATTCAATTTATTCTGATGAAGATTTTCTTTCTGCAGATTTTGCCTCAGATGTTATGAATCAGAGCGGCCTTGGAAAATTTGATATGATAGGCCTGCAGAAAAAACTGGCAGGAAATACAGCAGGATTGGTTTCTTATATTTCAGAATTAAATGAAGGTGTAAAGGGTTCTTGCTCACCACAAGATTTAGAAACACTATTACAATTAAATTATCTGCAATTTACAGGTACACGGGTAGATACAAATGCATTCAAAACATATATTTCGCGGCTTGAAAATCAGGTTAAATTTTTGGATGTTGATCCAAATTTTGCGTTTTATGATACCCTAATTAAAGTAACTTCTATGAATGATCCCCGATCATTTGCAGCACCAAATCAAGAACAAATCGATAGAATTAGTCTTGATAAAATTGTTGAAATTCAGAAAGATCGTTTTGCTGATGCGAGCGATTTTTTCTTTGTTATGGTTGGAAACTTTGAAATAGATACAGTATTACCAATTCTTGAAAAATATATTGGTGGCTTACCTTCAATAAAAAGAAAAGAAACCTGGAAAAATGTCGACCCTGATTTTCCAGATGGTATCGTAAAAGTTGAAGTAAAAAAAGGAATGGAACCTAAAAGCAGGGTGTCAATTATTATGAACGAAGCTATTAATTATACATTTGATAATGCTTTTAATTTAAGTGTTCTAAGTGATATTCTGGCTATTAAACTTCGTGAATCAATGCGTGAAGACCAAGGTGGCGTATATGGAGTTCGCGTAAATGAAAATATACAGAAATACCCTGAAAATGAATATTCTCTTTCCATTTCATTTGGTTGCTCTCCTGAAAATGTCGATAGTTTGGTGAATACCGTATTTACAGAAATGAAAAAAATTATAGAAAACGGACCGGAAGAAGTTGATTTGGAAAAAGTAAAAGAAACATTAATTAGGGGTAGGGAAGTGAATATAAAAACCAATTCCTACTGGCTTAATAGTATTGAAAGTTTATATTTTAATCAGGTTCCAATTCTAACATTTGAAGAATTTAAAAGCAAGGTAGATTCAATAGAAATTGAAGATTTAAAGCAAGCTGCAATTACTTATTTTACACTCGATCATTATGTTGAAGTTGCTTTATTTCCAGAAAAACAAGTAAATTAATTTTTTACGTCCCAATAGTATCAAAAATATAATTGAGTATTCCATCCTCTCCTTTTTAAAAGGAGGTGTGAGCGGGTATTGTAATTAAAAACAAAAAATTTTATAAACTAGAAATACAATTTCATTTAAAATGTTAAAAGATATTCTAGTATGATAAACCTGAATATCATATAAAATATTTTATTACTTAATTCCATTTTCATTTCGTTTTCCTTAACTTTATTCCTAAATCGATAAATTTTTTTAACTGGTTTAAACATATTGTAAATTGATTTGTTTGAATAGTAAAATAATTGAATGAAATCATTGATAAATATGATAAACTCAATTGTTTTTATTTAGATAACAATAAAAGTATCTTTGCATATAAATAATTAAAAATGAATCAGTTTGAAATAATAATGCCTAAAATGGGCGAAAGTATACAGGAAGCAACCATCACAAAATGGTTTGTTAAGGTAGGTGATAAAATTGAAGAAGATAGTGTTTTGGTTGAAATAGCAACCGATAAAGTAGATTCAGAAATTCCATCTCCGGTTGATGGTGTAATAAGTAAGTTATTTTTTAAAGAAGGGGACGTTGTTCCTGTTGGGGAAATAATAGCACTAGTATCTCTTGATGGTGAAATAGAGAAACCAGTTGATATAGTTGAAGAAGTTGAAAATGAAAGGATTACAGAAGATTTAAAAAGTGTCCAACTACCTGAAACGCCAGAGCAAGTTAATAAAGACAAAATCCTGGTAAATCAATTATCAGGTCGGTTTTATTCTCCTTTAGTTAAAAGTATTGCCAAAGAGGAAAATATTAGTATAGAAGAACTTGAATCTATTTTGGGTTCTGGAAAGGATGGAAGGGTAAGAAAAGATGATATTTTGAATTATATTGAACAGCGAGCAAAAGGTGAAACGGTAAAACCTACAACGCCTTCTACAAATGTAGCACCGCAAAAAGAAACAGTAAAAGCATCTCCATCATTAAATGCCACTGATGAAATTATTGAAATGGATAGAATGAGGAGGTTAATTGCCGATCATATGGTGATGTCTAAACATACTTCACCTCATGTTACTTCAGTTGTAGAGGCAGATGTTACTAATTTAGTAAAATGGCGTGAAAGAGTTAAAGATGAATTTTTAAAAAAACAGGGAGAGAAAATTACTTATATGCCTATCATTATTGAGGCCGTTGCAAAAGCAATTCGAGATTTTCCAGGCGTAAATGTATCAGTTCAGGGATATAATATAATTCAAAAGAAAAATATAAATATTGGAATTGCAGTAGCTTTACCAAGTGGAAATTTAATAGTTCCAGTTATAAAAAACGCAGATCAGAAAAATTTGATCGGATTAGTATCTGATTTAAATAAATATGCTTCAGCTGCGCGTTCAAATAAACTTAATCCTGATGATATTCAAGGAGGGACATTTACAATTACAAATTTTGGTTCTTTCAATAATATCATTGGAACTCCAATTATAAATCAACCTCAGGTAGCAATATTGGCAACTGGATCAATTGAGAAGAAACCTGCCGTAATTGAAACCCCTGAAGGAGATACAATAGGTATCAGACATAAAATGTTCCTTTCGTTATCATATGATCACAGGGCAGTTGATGGAGCATTGGGAGGTGCATTTTTAAGAAGAATTGGTGATTACCTTGAAGATTTTGATCCAAAGAGGACAATTTAAAATTAACTTTAAACTTTGAACATTAAACTTTAAATAAGCAATGTCAAATAAACAAGAATATAACATAAAAACAACAGATAAAAAGTTACTGGAAAAATGGTTTTATTTAATGACCCTTGGTCGTGCTTTGGATGATAAGGCTCCGAATTACTTAAAACAAGCAATTGGATGGTCATATCATGCGCCTTATGCTGGTCATGATGGAATTCAATTGGCTATTGGTCAGATTTTTGATCGTAAAACAGATCACTTATTTCCCTATTACAGGGATATGCTTACTTCTATTTCAGCAGGTTTAACTGCTGAAGAAATTATTTATAATGGTATTTCGAAAGACTTGGATGTTGCTGGTGGTGGAAGGCATATGTCGAACCATTTTGCCAAACCTGAATGGAATGTCCACAATGTTTCTTCCTGTACCGGTAATCATACATTACATGCTGTTGGTGTTGCACGTGCGATGAAATACTATAAACATAAAGGTGTAGCAATAAGTTCCCAAGGCGAATCTTCAGTATCAGAAGGTTATGTATATGAAGCAATTAATGGAGCTTCAACTGAAGAATTACCCGTTATTTTTGTAATTCAGGATAATGGATATGGAATTTCTGTACCTAAAAAAGATCAAACGGCAAACAGAAAAGTTGCCAATAACTTTACGGGGTTTAAAAATTTAAGGATAATTCATTGTAATGGAAAAGACGTATTCGACTCAATGAATGCTATGTCGGAAGCTAAAAAGCATGTACTTGAAAAATCTGAACCTGTTATTGTGCAGGCAAATTGTATTCGTATGCATTCGCATTCAAATTCTGATAAACATGAATTATATCGTGATGATTATGAACTGAATTACGTTCAGGAGTACGATCCTATTGGAAAATTCCGAAGATTATTGCTACGTTATAACCGGTTTACCGAAGATGAGTTGATGCAAATAGAAAATGAGGTAAAAGAAGAAGTAAAAAGGGCACATAAAAAAGGACTTGCAGCACCGGACCCATCACCTGACTCGATTTTTGATTTTGTTTTGCCAGAACCATATCAACCAGTTAAATATATAGATGGTACTCATAATGTGCAAGGTGAAAAGAAAAAGCTAATCGAAGGGATTAATGAAACTTTAAAAGCAGAATTCAGAAAAAATCCTGATACATTTATTTGGGGCCAGGATATTGCCAATAAAGATAAAGGAGGCATTTTCAATGTATCAAAAGGGATGCAACAGGAATTTGGCAAAGATAGGGTTTTTAATTCACCTATTGCCGAGGATTTTATTATGGGCACTGCCAATGGAATGACCCGATTTAATGATAAACTTAGGGTAGTAATTGAAGGCGCAGAGTTTGCAGATTATTTCTGGCCGGCCATGGAACAATATGTAGAATCTTCACATGAATACTGGCGCACTAAGGGTCAATTTGTTCCCAATGTCACTATTCGTTTAGCATCTGGAGGTTATATTGGCGGTGGTTTATATCATTCGCAAAATTTAGAAGGCTCATTAACAAATATCCCTGGAGTTCGAATTGTTTATCCATCATTTGCCGATGATGCAGCAGGTTTGCTAAGAACCAGTTTACGATCGAAAGGATTGACTATGTTTATGGAAACTAAGGCTTTATATAATTCTCCAATTGCCGCAACAGTTGTACCAGATGATTTTGAAGTCCCTTTTGGTAAAGCCAGAATTAGAAAAACCGGAAGTGACTTAACGCTTATTACTTATGGAAATACAACACATATGTCAATTGAAGCAGCAAATAAAATAAAAGAGGAAGGTAAAGGAGATATTGAGGTGATAGACTTAAGATCTTTGATTCCTCTTGATAAGGAAACTATTTTAAATTCTGTAAAGAAAACCAATAAAGCATTAATTGTTCATGAAGATAAGGTATTTTCAGGATTTGGAGCTGAAATTGCTTCTATTATTTCGGATGAAGCATTTGAATATTTAGATGCTCCGGTTAAAAGGATTGGCTCAACATTTACTCCTGTTGGTTTTAATCGCATATTAGAAAAGGCCATTCTTCCAAACACTGAAAAAATTTATAAAGCGGCCATAGAAATATTAGCCTATTAAATTTTAATAATTTATTAGAAATGAAAAAAGTAGCACTTATATATAGTTTTAATAGTAAAAAATCCTCACTAGTATCTGAAAAAATATATAATGAATTTGATGAGAAAGAAATAGATAAAATTAATGCTGAAGAGATTACTGAAGAAATATTTAGAAAATACGAAAATTTTATTCTTAGCGTTCCAACCTGGTTCGATGGTGAATTACCTAACTACTGGGATGAGTTTGTCCCTGCTTTAGAAGATATGGATTTGAATGGAAAAGTTATAGCTATTTTTGGAAATGGCAACCAGCGGGATTACCCTGAAAATTTTGTTGATGGAATTGGGATTTTAGGTAAACTGGTAGAACAAGTTGGTGCTAAATTAATTGGGGAAACGGAAGTTGAAGGCTATAAATTTGAAAGTTCACAAGCTCTTCGCGGTGGAAAATTTATGGGATTAGCCATAGATCAAGATACGCAGGCAAAACTTACAAACGAGAGAGTTATAAAATGGGTAGAAGATATAAAGCTGAAATTTAACTAATTATATTATTACAACTTCAAAATAGTTAGATCTCAGTATTTCGTGTTTTCTTTAAATCGTGTTTAAATCGTTCCGATATATATCCAA
>CAZBZX010000111.1:0-11746 GCA_964496465.1 uncultured Bacteroidales bacterium | reverse complement strand
CGCTTCCGCACTCCAAAGCGGCTTCGCCGCAATCCTGCTACTGATCTGCCTGACTTCGGTCGCGCCCGCTCAGAGCGCCGTGCCGCCTCCGTTGCCCGTAATGCCGATTCCGACTGAGCGACAGCTGGAGTGGCAGCAGCGCGAACTGGCCATGTTCATTCATTTTACGGTCAATACCTTCACCAACCGGGAATGGGGAGACGGAACTGAAGACAACTCGGTTTTCAACCCGTCCGCATTGGACGTCGAACAGTGGGTAAAGGTGGCGCGAGAATTCGGTTTCCGATCGATCATCCTGACCGCCAAGCACCACGACGGTTTCTGCCTCTGGCCGAGCCGGTACACGGATCACTCGGTCCGGAACAGCCCCTGGCGCGACGGCCACGGAGACGTAGTCGGAGAGCTCGCCCGGGCCTGTGGGAAAGCCGGGATCCGCATGGGTCTGTACCTCTCGCCCTGGGACCGGCACGAGCCGAGCTACGGTGACGAGCTGCGGTACAACCTTTTCTATCTGGCGCAGCTTCGAGAGCTGTTGACCGACTATGGCTCTCTCTCCGAGGTGTGGTTCGATGGCGCCAAAGGCAAGGACGCCCGGGACATGGATTACCATTTCGGGACCTACTGGGCGCTGGTCCGTCAGCTGCAGCCCGGTGCGGTCATCTTCTCGGACGAGGGACCCGATGTGCGCTGGATCGGCAACGAGCGCGGAAGTGCCGGTGAGTCGTGCTGGTCGATGTTGGACCGCTCGCGTGTCGCGGTCGGAAAGGCGGATACGACCTATCTGAACGAGGGCGACCCGGACGGTCCCGACTGGGTTCCGGGGGAGACCGACGTCTCAATTCGAAAAGGATGGTTCTGGCACCCGGATGAGAGTCCCAAGTCCGTGGCCGAGCTCATCGACATTTACTTTCACTCCGTGGGCCGCAACAGCGTGCTGTTGTTGAACGTGCCGCCCGACCGGCGGGGACGATTCGCCGATTCCGACATTCGCCGGCTCCGCGAATGGCGACAGGCACTGGATGCGATCTTCGACCGAAACCTCGCTGCCGGCGCCCCGAGCCGGGCCAGCAATGTCCGCGGCGATTCGACCGATTTCGGCCCCGACAAAGCCCTGGACGGTCACCTGGGATCGTATTGGGCGACCGACGACGACGTCCGCTCGGCCTGGCTCGAATTCGACCTGGGCACGGCCCGACGCTTCAACGTCTGCCTGCTGCAGGAGCCGATCCAGCTGGGTCAGCGGGTGAAGCAGTATCGCCTCGAGGTAGAGACTCCGTCGGGCTGGGAGACGATCTCGGAGGGAACGACGATCGGGTACAAGAAGCTCGAGCGTTTTGCGGCGGTCGAGGCTCGCCGTGTACGGATCCGGATCCTGGATGCCCGGGCCTGCCCTCTGCTGGCGGGCTTCGGTCTATATTTGGCCCCTGATTGACATCAATCACTCACCGCAGAACAAAACGGCGTCGAAGTTTGGGCGCTGGATCTCCCACGAGCATCTTGAAGGATTCCTTCGATGCTCCTATTATCTGCGCAAACTGATGGATTCTTTCATCATCCGTACCTCCGACTCGACCCCGCCCCCGCGGCGGGAGGAGAGACTCCTGTCCCATCTCATTCCGATCTCCCTGCTTGCCCTCCTGACTCTTGTCTTCGCTCACTCCTTCGTCTGTGTGTGGAACCTTGGGGCGGCGCCGATCGAGGGCAGTGATCCCGGGGTGTTCATGTGGGTGATCAGTTGGGTCAACCATGCGCTCTTGAATCAGGCGTCCGATCTATTTGCGGCCAATGCCTTCTATCCCTATCCGGGCAGTCTCGCCTATTCGGAACACGGCTTTGGAGTCGCCGTCCTGGTCAACTGGTGGTACTGGTTCTCGGACAATCCGGTCATTCCCTACAACCTGTTGCTGCTGTTCTGCTATTTCGGATCGGCCGCCGGGATGTACCTGCTCGGCTACCGCTACACCAATTCGCGGTGGGGGGCGTTCGTGAGCGCTTCCGTCTTTGCATTCGCGTTCTTCCGCACGCACCACTTCGGCCACTTGACGCTGATCTGCACGGCCGCGTTTCCCATTTCGGTTTGGGCATTGCATCGGTTGCGGGATCGGTGGACCTGGGGCCGGGGAGCCTTCTGGGTTGTCGTGACCACGCTGCAGTGTCTAAGCAACTGGTATGTGGCGGTCATGCTGACACTGACCCTGGGTTGTGTGACGCTGTTCGAGGCCGTTCGCCGTCCGCGTCCGTGGCCGTTTCTTCTCAAGATGGTGCCCCTGGCTGCGGCTGTTGCCCTTTTCCTTCTGCCCTTCGCGATTCCATACATGTCCCATCCGGTTGCGGGCAGTATCGAGGAGGGGTTCGCCTTCTCCGCCGATGCCTCCGATTTCATCGTGCCGGCGTTGAACACACTCGAGGGTCAGATCTTCGACACCCGGGAACATTGGATTTGGGGTGAAAAGACCGTCTATATCGGCTGGGTAGCCCTCCTGCTGGCGGGACTCGGTCTGTTCTGGAATCGGAAACGGGGATTGGCCTGGTTCTATTTTGGTCTGGGCGTGGTCGGTTTCCTCCTCTCGCTCGGTCCCCGAACTGCCGGAGGCCATTGGCTTCCGCTCGCCTACGCTTTCCAGTTCCTCCCCTTCATCGGGCAGTTTCGGGCCACGGCGCGGTTCGCCTTCCTGGTTGTCTTTGCTGTTTCGGTCCTGGCGGGGCTGGCGGCGGCTCGGCTGGACCGGAGACCGTGGATTCCCGGCGTCCTGGCAGGGCTTCTGCTTCTGGAGTTCTTTCCGATTGGGCTCGGATTTCAACCCTGCGCCACGGAGCCTTTTGCGGCAAGGCCGGTCGATCTCTGGCTCAGAGCGAGAAACCCGGCGCCGAGCGGTCCACTCGGCGATCGAACACCTCGCCAGCGGGACAGGAGAGTCGTCATCGAACTTCCCGACTACAGCGGAACGGATGAGTGGCCTCGCGAGAGCCGCTATATGCTCTATTCCACGCAGCACTGGATGAACCTGGTCAACGGTTTCTCCCGCTTCTACCCGCCGTCCTATGCATCCGACTTCGCGGTTTACAGCCGCTTTCCCGATCCTGCGGCGATCGCATTCATGCGCGAGCGGCGTATCGATTTCGTCGTGGTCCATCTGTCGGCCTACGACCAGGCGAGGAGGGAGGAGATTCTCGCCGCTCCAGGCCTCGTGAAGCGTTTCGGCGATGATTGCGTTTTCGATCTTGGTACATCCAGGCATCTTCAGGGTGAAGCGACGCGAGCCGTCAGGAAGGACGCTCCTGTCCGCCAATGATCCGTCGGGAGACCCCAGGTAGAATCATCAGTCGGGAGGATCGTCTTTCTGCAGCGATTAGAGCGACGTCGACAAAACGGAATCAGTGACTCCGGCTGTCTTCACCACAAGACCGTCAGAGGAGGATACCGTCCTGCCGTCAAAGCCGTTCTGTTGCTGGCCGCCTGCGTCACCATGGCCTGCCCCAGGACGCCCGGAGAGCTGCGGTCAACGGAGTCAGTCGGCTTCTCTCGACGCGATCACATCGTTCTGCCAGTCAGCCAGATCCTGAGCCCATCAGGTCGGCAGATCGAATTGCCGGGGCTCCGCCCGCAGGCTCTTGCCCTGAGTCCGGATGGGCGTCTTCTGCTCACTGCGGGAAAGACTTCCGAGATCCTCGCCATCGATCCCGCGGCCGCGAGGGTTCTGCAGAGGGTCCCGTTGCCCTCCGATGCAGACCCGGCGACGGGGGACGCAGCCTGGCCCCACCTTCTGGAGCCGGACGAAGAGGGTCAGCTGAGCTACACCGGCCTAGTTTTCTCACCCGATGGCCGGCGGGCCTACATGTCCGATGTTACCGGCAGCATCAAGGTCTTCACAGTCGGTCCCGATCGGACCTTGAGTCCGCTTCGGTCGTTTTCGCTTCCCGCGACCGGGCTGGAGCGGAGAGAGGAGGCCATTCCTTCCGGACTAGGCGTGTCGGCCGACGGCAGCCGGTTGCTGGTCGTGGCGAATCTCTCGAACCGGCTCCTCGAACTGGATGCCAACAGCGGCGAGTGGCTGCGTATGTTCCCGGTCGGGGTCGCCCCGTTCGATGTGGTCGTCGTGGGCACGAAGGCCTATGTCAGCAACTGGGGAGGTCGCCGCCCCGAGGCCAACTCGATCGTCGGCCCGGCGGGTCGGGGCACGTTGGTCCGCGTTGACCCAAAACGCTATGTGGCCTCCGACGGCTCGGTCTCGGTCATCGACCTTCGAGCCGGCCGGGTGCTGCGCGAGATACCGGTCGGTTTGCACTCCTCGGGCCTGGCTTTGACACCCGACCGGCAATATCTGGCCGTCGCGAACGCGGCCAGTGATACCGTGTCGATCATCGATACGAGGAGCGACAACGTCGTGGAGACGATTGTGTTACGTTGGCAGCCGGAGGGCTATTTCGGAGCCAGCCCCAATGCACTCGTCTTCGATCCTGAGGGTCGACGACTCTACGTCTGCAACGGGACTCAGAACGCCATCGCCGTCGTCGCCTTCCAGCCCGGCCATTCGACTTTGAAGGGTCTGATCCCGGTCGGATGGTTTCCCGGCGCAATCCTGTACGACCGGTCACGCAGCGGCCTGGTCGTGGCCAACATCAAGGGCCTGGGTTCGGGGCGTCGCACCTTTGGCCCGGGAGAGAGAGGGTTCAACTCCCGCCAGTACTTCGGCTCGATTTCACTGATCCCGGTTCCGGATGATCGGCAGTTGGCACGCGACACGAAGACCGTGCTGGCGAATTGCCGGCGGGAGCTCATCGAGGCCTCGCAACTACCCCCGCGCCCGGATCAGACGGCCCGCCCGGTTCCCGAGCGGGTGGGAGAACCCTCGGTCTTCAAGCACGTCGTATACATCATCAAGGAGAATCGGACCTACGATCAGGTTCTAGGAGATCTGGACCGGGGCAGGGGAGATCCCAACCTGTGCATCTTCGGAGAGAAAGTGACGCCGAATCTCCATAAGATCGTCAGGGAATTCGTCCTTCTCGACAACACCTACTGCTCGGGGATCCTGAGCGCGGATGGGCATGAGTGGGCGACGACGGCAATGTCGACCGACTACATGGAGAAGTCGTTTGCCGGATTCCCCCGAAGCTATCCCGACGGGATGAGCGACGACGACGTTGATGCGCTGGCTTATGCCCCGAGCGGATTCATCTGGGACAATGCCTTGGAACGGGGGAAGACGCTCCGCGACTACGGAGAGTTCTCCATCGCCGAGATCGGTTGGACCGATCCCTTCCGTTGGCCTCCTCCGACCTTCATCGACATTTACCGGGATTTCCTCGGCCGGATCGGGTTGACCCGTATCGGCAGCCGACCTGCCATCGAATCGCTGCGGCCCTACCTCGACACCAAGACGGTCGGCTGGAGCCTGGATGTCCCGGATGTGTTCCGGGCGGCTCAATTCATCGAGGAGCTCGAGGAGTACGAACGAATCGGCGAGTTTCCCCATCTGGTCATCATCTGCCTCCCCAATGACCACACCTCAGGAACCAAGCCCGGAATGCCGACGCCCGAGGCTCACGTCGCCGACAACGATCTGGCCTTTGGACGGATCGTCGAAGCGATCAGTCACAGCCGCTTCTGGAAAGAGACCTGCATCCTGGCGATCGAGGACGATCCTCAGGACGGCTGGGATCACGTGAGCTCCTTTCGAACCACCGCCTACGTCGTCAGTCCCTATACTCGACGGGGTGCCGTCGTCAGCACGCAATACAACCAGCCTGGCATCCTGCGCACGATCGAATTGATTCTGGGACTGCCCCCGATGAACCAGATGGATGCGGCGGCCACACCCCTGTTCGATTGCTTTCAGGACGAGCCGGATTTCACTCCGTACGAGGCTGTCCCCAACATCGTTCCCCTGGATCTCCTGAATCCTCCGGTGGGAAGCTGGAAAGACGAACGGATGCGGCGCTATGCCGAGTTGTCGACGACTCTCCCTCTGAAGGAGGTCGACCGGTGCCCGGAGGATCTTCTCAACCGGATCCTTTGGCATGCCCGAAAGGGGCCCGATGCACCCTACCCCGAATGGGCCACGGCGCCCGAGGCGGATCGCGACTGAAGGGATCTCCGTCGGGTGACGGGGAGGGGGAGAGAGGCCGGGCGTCCGGGACTTTCGATGTCCGATTTCCGATGTGTGCCGATGCCGGCGAGGACAGTGTGGGCTGGGAGGACGGAGCGGCCGTATCCTTGATGTCGGCAGGTTAGTTGAACCGAAGTTGACAACAGAGTCAACTCTATCCTTTCCTCGAGTAGCTCCAGATGATAAGGTCCTTCCAAGCGGCTGAGTCTGCCGAGAACAGGGACAGCCTTGGCTTCAATCCGGATGGAGGTGCGTTATGTGTCGGCGGAGTGTTTCTTTCATCCTCCCCTCTCTCCTCATCTTCCTCACCGCGACTGCCCACGCGGGTGTTCCTTCGAGCCTACATGAGTTTGCCCAGGTTGGGGACGGCGGGGGCTTGCGAACCCTCTTCCTGATCATGAACCAGAACAGCGCTCCCTGCCAATACACTCTGAGTTTTCTCGATGACGGCGGACAACCCTGGTCGGTCAACCTCGGAGGGGTGGTAGCGGACCACCATACGGCGATGATCCCACCCCTGGGCTCGGTTTCGCTTGCGACCAGTGGAGAATCGCCAACGGTAATGGGTGGATGGGCAAGGCTCACGGCTCACTGTGAAGTCGGAGCCCAGGCCTTTTTCGAGATCCGAACCGGAGCCACCCTGGCTACCCAGGCGGCCGTGGAGGCGACGGGCCCATTGCGGAGCGCCGATCTATTCGTCAATTCGGGAGGAGGTTCCGACACTGGAATCGCCGTAGCCAGTTTGAGTGAGGCGGGTCCGGTCAGGGTGCATCTCGAAGCTCTGGATGCCTTCGGTGCTTCGCAAGCCACGAGCTCGTTCGATCTGCCGCCTCTCGCGCATGTCGCAAAGTACTTCTCCGAGCTCTTCAAGACACTTGGCGACTTCCAGGGAACTATGCGGCTCAGGGCGACCGGGCCTGTCGTAGTGACGACCCTTCAGCAGACAGGGCTCGTCATCGGGACTCTGCCGCCGGTTCTCGCTACGCAAAAAAGTTGGCAATAGTCCCTGCGAGGAGGTGTTTATGATCCGCGCAAGGTTCTGGTCTGTAGTTATCAGTTGCATCTTCACGATTTCGGTTTCCTGGGGTGTGGATCTGTCGGCTCAGTTCGCCGACCTGCGGGATGCCATTACCGCGATGCCCATGAGTGCACAACAGAAGGGGCGTCTGAACGCTATTGCAGATTTTGCGGAGCAGGAGAATGCTGATCAGGGCGTGACCGGCTTCACGGTCAGCGAGTTGCTGGAGGGGCTCCTGACCCAAATGAGTGCGTCTCTGTTTGCGAGCGGGGATTCATCGCCGACGGATGCAACTCCAGCTCAAGATGACCAGGAAGCCCTGGATCATCTCGTTGCGGTCGTGGATGAGATCGAAGCGAGATTGTTCTTTGCTTCTCCGGCCGGAATTCAGAACCTGCCGGCCCTGCCGGAGACTCCTGCCGGCGCTTGCAGCGTACGGCTCTTGTGGCAGTTGCTTGGCGGTGTACTCATCGACCCAGGCGGAACGATCTGGGTCAGGATGGCCCGTCTGGTCCAGCTTGAGGCTCAGCCGAGTGAGACCGGCGGCACCTACGCGTGGGAGTTGGGCCCGTTGTCGGAAAAGCTGCATTTCACTGAAGGTGCACGCTTCTCCTTCCGTGCCGAGGACGAAGGGACCGGATGGATCAAGGTGCAATATACGGCTCCCTCCGGCGGCATCTGCAGCGATGTGATCTTCGTGAAAGTGCAGGGAGAGTTTCCCGGCGACTAAACGATTCGGCTCCTCGAGTGAGCGCGGGGCCCACGGCTGGACATTGGCGGGTTCACTCGCCACAATTGTGCAATACGCTTATCCAGCCGAATCGGAGGTTTCATGAAGGGTCTCGGAAAACATCGCAGCCGCATTGTCACTGAAGGTCGCAATCGGGCCGCAGCCCGGGCTTTTTTCAAAGCCGTCGGGTTCTCCCACGAAGATCTGTCCAAGCCGATCATAGGTATCGCCAATACCTGGATCGAAACGATGCCCTGTAACATCCACCTGCGCGACCTCGCCGCGAAGGTCAAGGAAGGAGTCCGGGCGGCCGGGGGCACGCCGATGGAGTTCAATACGATCGCCATCAGCGATGCCATCACGATGGGCATCGAGGGGATGAAGGCTTCGCTGGTCAGTCGCGAGGTCATTGCGGATTCCATAGAACTGGCCGGGCGCGGATATTTGTTCGACGCAATCGTGGCGCTGGTCGGCTGCGACAAGACCATTCCGGGGGCCGGGATGGCGGCAATCCGGCTGGATGTTCCCAGCCTGGTGCTTTACGGAGGAACGATCCTGCCCGGTCGTTTCAAGGGTCATGACGTCAATATCCAGGATGTCTTCGAGGCCGTCGGGGCGACGGCGGCGGGGAAGATGACGGAAGACGAGCTGCATCAGCTCGAAGAAGTCGCCTGTCCGGGCCCGGGAGCCTGCGGCGGTCAGTTCACCGCCAACACGATGGCCACGGCCATGGAGTTCCTGGGCCTTTCCGCACTGGGAACGGCCAGTACTCCGGCCGCGGATCCGAAGAAGTCGGACGTCGCCTTTCGCTGCGGCGAGTTGATCATGGGCATGCTCGAGCAGGAACTCACGCCGAGCCGGATCCTGACCCGTGGGGCTTTCGAGAATGCGATTGCCGGAGTCTCCGCCACGGGCGGCTCGACGAACTCCGTCCTTCACCTGCTGGCTCTGGCTCGTGAGGCCGGCGTTCCGCTCGTGATGGACGACTTCGACGCCATCAGCCGGCGAACCCCCCTGCTGGCCGATCTCAAGCCGTGGGGCCGGTATCTGGCCGCCGATCTGTATCGTGCCGGAGGAATCGAGCTGGTGGCCCGACGTCTGGTCGAAGGCGGCTTCGTCGATGGAACGCAGTTGACGCCGACGGGGCGGCCGCTGGCGGAGGAGGCGGCGCGCGCTACGGAGGCGTCGGGACAGGATGTGGTACGCGGTCTCGATCATCCGATCAAGCCTTCGGGCGGACTCGTCGTCCTGAAGGGAAATCTGGCCCTCGAAGGATGTGTTTTGAAGGTGACCGATCGGCGGAAGACGTATCACAAAGGCCCGGCCAGGATCTTCGACCGGGAAGAAGACGCCATGGCGGCCGTGACGTCCGGCTCGATCCGACATGGTGATGTGGTCGTGATCCGTTACGAGGGACCCCGGGGCGGTCCGGGTATGCGCGAAATGCTCGGGGTCACGGGCGCAATCGTAGGGGCCGGTCTTGGCGAAGATGTGGCGCTGGTGACCGATGGACGCTTCAGTGGCGCGACCCGAGGCCTCATGATCGGGCACGTCGCGCCGGAAGCTGCCCGCGGAGGGACGATTGGGTTGCTGCATGAGGGAGATCTGATCGAGATCGACATCGATTCCCGCCGGATCGCCGTACTCATCTCCGAGATGGAACTGGAGGCGCGGGTCCAGGCATGGCAGCCGCCGGAACCACGCTATCGCCGCGGTGTCTTTGCGAAATACGCCCGGTCGGTCTCGTCCGCTTCGGAAGGCGCCATCACCAGCTGAATCTCAGTTGGTGCAGGGGAAATAGAGCGAAAAGGTGGTGCCCTGGCCGGGCGTACTCTCGACTCGGACACCCCCGTTGTGCTGACGGACGAGCCCGTAGACGCTCGAGAGGCCAAGACCGGGTGCCTGCCCGAACTTCTCGGTCGTGAAGAAGGGATCGAAGATTCGTCCCAGAGTGTCCCGATCCATTCCTTTTCCCGTATCGGTGACCCGCACTTCGACGTAGTTGCCGGGCTTCAATTCTGACGTCACCATGGCCTCCGCTGCAGTCAGACGGCGGCTCTCGACGGCGACGCAAAGCTGTCCGCCATTCGGCATCGCGTTCCGGGCATTCGACACGAGGTTCGTCAGAATCTGTTCGATCTTGCGTTCATCGGCGAGAACCGCGCCGACTCCCGCAGAGTACCGGAACTCCTGTCGGATCCTTTCGCCCGCCAGTCGAGCCAGACTCGGCTGGAGACCGGAGACGACCTGGGTGAGATCCAGCGGACGGAGTTGCAGCAGCAGCCTTCTGCTGTAGGCCAGCAGTTGCTCGACCAGGGTGGCCGCCCTCGAGCCCGCCTGCCGGATCTCCTGAAGGCTGTGCCGGGGATCACCGCCGGAGAGGACGGCGTCGATGGCCAGTTCCGTTTGTCCGTTGATGATCGTCAGGAGATTGTTGAAGTCATGGGCGATGCCGCCGGCGAGATTCCCGACGGCCTCCATCTTGTGGGATTGTCGGAGTTGAGCCTCGATCTTCCGTCGTTCCTCGATGTCCCGAATGACCAGCAGAGCCCGTCTCTCTCCTCCGACCGAAGATTCCTGAGCCAGGATCTCCGCCCACAGGCTCGAACCGTCGAGGCGGGTTACGCGCATTTCATGGATCGACGCCGTCGGGCTGCCGAGAGCCTGATCGAGGATGGCGGTCTCTTCTCCGATGAGCTCCCGCACACTCGCTCGCTCCATCCTCTCCAGCGGGCAGCCGAGCAGCCGGGCTGCCGGTTCGTTGCCCTGCAGCACCCGTCCCGACCCGCGATCGACGACGAGGATCCCCTCTTCGACGGCATCGAAGATCTCCCGATAGCTTGCCTCTGAACGGAGCAGCCTTTGCTCGGCGAGGAGCCTCCTTTCCGCCAGCGTCAGTGCTTCTCGAACGAGGAGCGCTGTCACGAAGGTGGCTGCCAGCCCGAACAGGGCGATACCGAGATTGGGCAGGCCCTGGTGATCCCTCAAAATGTATCCGGAGAAGGCCAGGAGTGGAAGCAAGCCCAGCAGGACGTTGTCTCGAAACTGGAGGACGGGGAGGTACCCGACAAAGACGATCGTCATCCAGGCCAAAGGGCCAAGATCAACCCCGACCAACCAGCCGATCAGCAGAACCGCCGCGAACCTCAGTCGGAGTATACGCCACCGCATCCAGAACCTGCCCGACAACTCCTCTGCCAGGAGGAGTCCGCTCAGGCTGAGAAACAGCACCATGGCATCGTTCCCAATCCATCCTGAGTGCTCCGCGAGATCAAGGAGAAAAGAGGCCGTGATGAGTGCGAATCCGGTGCGCCTTAGAAGGAACCCCCGGAAGAGTTCGGGTTCGCGAATCGATACCCGAGCTGCAGCCGGCCGGATCAGGAGGATCAAGCCAATCGCACCAAGAATCGCAAGGACGAGCAGCGAGCGAGTATTGTATCCATCCCACTCCATTCGCAACTCCCTGATGTCGAGAGTCACTCCTGTGGACGGAGGGATCGTAAAGGCGACGCTCCGAATCCGTTCGGTCTCGAGCTTCCCGTTTTGGAGGCTCGGATCCAGCTGGGGATTTGGTGACGCCATCAGCTCAGAGAGCGGGTAGTCGGTGTGGCTCCAGCCTTCCCCCGGGATGACGATTGTACCGTCGAACGTCTCTCCGTACTCCACGTCGGGACGGCCGGTGCCTTCACGCAGCTCAACGGCGCATTCGGGAATGTGGCCCCGGCTGCGCCAGACCAGTGAAAGACGAGCTCCGAACCGGTGTGCACCCTTCAGATTCATGATGCCGAAGCCGAGGTACTGATCGGTCTTGGGAATCACGACCTCGAGGAAGCGTTCACCTGTCGTCGCGTCCTGCTTGAACGTAATAGAAGAATGCTCAGGCGAGTA
>CAZBZX010000110.1:1223-11767 GCA_964496465.1 uncultured Bacteroidales bacterium | reverse complement strand
CTGGAATTTAAAATCAGCTTATTTTGAAGTTAAATCAGATGAGAACAATAATATTGTTCTTTACGGTAAAGGGTATGGACATGGAGTTGGATTAAGCCAGGAAGGTGGAATGGAAATGGCAAAAAAGGGAAAAACATTTGAAGATATTATACATTTTTATTATACAGATGTAAAAATACTGTCATACAGAGAACTTAAAAAAGAAAAAAAACAACAGAATAAATAGCAATGACCAATTTAAATATTACAAATTTAATATCTGGTGGTTTATTAACTAATTACTATTGTACATCAAAATGTAAACATTGCCTGTATGGCTGTTCCCCGACATGGGAGAAAAATTACATCAGTAAACAAACAGCAAAGTCTAATTTTAAAAAAATCAATCAATTAAATTGTAATTCTATTCACATTGGAGGCGGAGAACCTTTTTTAAATTTTGATGGATTAAAAGAAGCTATCGAAGCTGCAAATGAGGAAAATATCAATATTCAATATATCGAAACAAATTCATCATGGTTTAAGGATGTAAATGATAGTGTTGAAAAATTAAAAGAAATAAAAGAACTGGGTATAAGCACATTGTTAATTTCTATTAGTCCATTCCACAACGAGCATATCCCTTTTTATAAAGTAAAAGGAGTTATGAATGCATGTAAACTAACAGGCATTTCCATTATGCCTTGGATTGATGATTTTTATAATGAAATTGATAGTTTTGATGATAAAATAACGCATAGTTTAGATGAATATACCGAAAAGTTTGGGGGTAATTATATACAAAATATACCCTTGCGTTATTGGATCCACTATGGCGGAAGAGTAATTCATTTTTATAAAAATTTTATGCCTTTAAATGAAATTGATGATATTATTTTCTCTTCTCAACGATGTTCTGAATTAGTTGACACCTCGCATTTTCATGTAGACTTATTCAATAATTATATTCCTGGATTATGTTCAGGGTTTTCTATTCAGGTTGAGGATCTCGGGAAACCTTTATCAGATGAAAAGTATCCCATTTTAAATATGTTATACAACAGAGGTATAAATGGTTTTTATCAATATGCTATTAAAAACTATAATTATAAACCTACCGAAGATAAATTCCTGAATAAATGCCATTTATGTTTTGATATTAGAAAATATCTTGTTATTGAGCAAGACCTTGGTTCACCAGAATTATCCCCAAAAGAATATTATAAAAATGCTAATATTTTGAAATATTGATATATATCATTCTAATTTATAACAATAAATACAATAAATATTCTATTTTTGTACACACGTGTGTAATTGGTAATCTTCTCGATTGCGTCTCAATTATATCAAGCTTTATTATAAAAATAACTACAATTATAAATTTAAAACATACAGTATGAATAAAAAATTACCTTTTGAAAAACTACGAATTTTTCTTTCAAAATTATGGATACCCAATAAAATTATCCTTATTGTCATAGGATTATTATCAACCATTTGGTTTTTAATTAGGGTTATTCCAAAACCCAGCAGGGCAGGTTATCCATGTATGCAAATTGCTGCCCCGTGGATGTCAGGTTTTATTTTATATCTTCTATCGTTGGGTGGCATTACCTTACTTTTTAAAAAGTCAATAGTATGGTTTAAAAAAGCAAAATATTGGTCCGCCACTTTTGCAGTTGTTATAAGCTTAATTTTGCTGGTTTTATTTAATATACATGATATAAAGAAGATTTATGCAAATACTACTGGATTTACCCGAGGTGAATTAATAGATGAGCCAAATAGCCCTATGGGTATTGCAAGAGGTGTTAACCCAGGCCGTGTTGTATGGGAATGGAATCCGGAAGCAACCAATGAAGATTGCCAAAATGTTATCGTTTTAAAAACCATAAGTGGTTCTGGATGGAGTGCAGTTAGAGCGTTGGATTGGGATCTTACAGATGCATTCATCCAACCTAAAAATAACAACCAGGATACAATTAATAAAATGGCAGATAATTCTATTAAAAAATTAGCTGGTGAAAATACAGTAAGTGAAGCCTGGGATGCTATTTTTAAAAATTTTAACAATAAAAAAACTGGCAATGCAACCGGATACACTGCTGGCCAGACAATATTTATTAAGGTTAATAATGGCCAGGCAGGTTGGGCTATAAATTCAAGCGATTTGTCTGAACAAGGAACTACATCTGCTATGACTGGCCTACAAAATTGTGCCATGTCGAATACAACCCCGGCAACTGTACTTGCATTCATTAAGCAATTAGTTGACAGCTGTGGTATTGCACAGGAAAATATTTATGTAGGTGAACCAATGACCCATGTATATAAAAGTTTATACGATCTTATTCACGAAAGCTATCCAAATGTAATTGTTTTGGATAAGGAAGATCACACTGATTTAGGAAGAACAACTTCTGCCGGATGGACCGATGATGTGATATTTTATTCGGATAAAGGCGATGAAATGCCTGATGCTGTAAGTGATAATTTAATGCAAGAAATGTTCGATGCCGATTATTTAATAAATTTGGCTGCTCTTAAAGCACATGCAAGAGGAGGCGTTACTTTAACCGCAAAATTGCATTTTGGCTCACATGGAAATCATAATGGAAAATTTGATTCATTTCATCTTCATGATGGTTTAATTTCAACCGTGGATAATGATATTTTGTTTGAAGGAGTTCGAGGTGATTATAACATGTATCGTGTGTTAACTGATATAATGGGTCATGAAAAATTAGGAGGAAATACAGTACTTTTTGTTGTTGATGGTTTATGGGGTGGAATTGAGGCAACTGATATGCCCGTTAAATGGGGAATGGCACCTTTTAATAATGATTTTCCAAATTCCTTATTTGTTTCTCAGGATGCTGTGGCTCTTGAATCTGTTTGTATTGATTTCTTAAGAGCTGAAGCTGATAAGAATGAATATTTTAATGACAGACCGTTTTTCCCAGCTGTTGATGACCATTTACATCAAGCAGCTGATTCAGCTAACTGGCCTGATGGCATTACCTATGACCCTGAAGGTGATGGAACTCCAATTCCAAGTATGGGTGTGCATGAACATTGGAACGATTCAAAAAGCATGGTTTATTCAGGAAATATCAAACAAGGAAGAGGAATAGAATTGATATCACCGACTACTATTAATTTTCCCCCAGGATTAGGAAAAAATTTTGGAATTATTCAATACCTTAATAAAGGAGAAAAAATTGTAATATCAGAAAATCTGTCAGATCTATTTTTCGATCATAATGGTGATGCATTTACATTAAAAGTAACTTCAAACAGCACTGGCTTAAATGTTAGCTATATAAATGACTCTTTAGTTATTTATACTAATGATGATATGGCTGAAGATGTGGAGATAAAAATTGTTGCAAATGATGGTACAGACTCATCAGAGTATATACTTCCTGTTAGTGTTTATACTGAAGGTAAATATATTGCAAAATACGTTACAAAGGCTCCAGTAATTGATGGTTCAGGCAGCGACGCTTGCTGGAATAATGTAGAATGGAGAAATATTGACCAGGTTTGGTTACCTTATGGAGCAACAGTTCCTGCTGATGATTTTACCGGAAAATTTAAAGTTGTATGGACACAAGATTCTATTTACATTCTAGCTGAAATTAAAGATGATGTATTGGATGTAAATAACCCAGATCCAACGACACATTACTGGGAATATGACTGTTTAGAAATATTTATTGACGAAGATAATTCAGGTGGAGAGCATGAAAGAAATTTCAATGCCTTTTCATATCATTGCAGTGCTGAAGGAAATGCTATTGATATTTCATCTGACGGTTCGGGAATAAATATAAAACAGAACGTAAATATTTCGTTTGCCAATAATGGTAATGATACATACACATGGGAAATAGCTATGGCAGTATTTGATGATACATATGATCCATCTGGAACAAATACTCCAATAGTTCTTGAAAATGACACATTAGGATTTTCAGTTGCTTATTGTGATGCCGATAATTTAAATAATGTTGAAAGAGAAAACTTCTTTGGCTCAACATATGTTACAGAAGCTAATCAAAACAGGCACTATCAAAATGCTGATGATTTCGGAGATTTAGTACTCTTTGGGGGATCTGCTGTAAATGATACTCCAGAAGTTATTAAAAGTATCGATGATGTAGAACTTAATATTCTTGATGAAGAAGTTAGTGTTGTAGAGAATCTAAATACTATTTTTATGGATGTTGACGGAGATGAGTTAACTTATTCAGCTTCATCTGATAATTCTGATTTAAGAGTTTCAATAAAAAGCAATTCTGCATTATTTGTTGTAGCTAGAGACGTATTGGATGGTGCTGTAATCGTAACTGTAAAAGCTAGTGATGGAGAACTTGAGGCTGAAACAACTTTTGAAGTAACCTATGTTGATACTTCAGTTCAAACTTCTGTTAATGATGTGTTACTATCCAGAACAGTTGCTATTTATCCAAATCCAGCTAATAATTACTTAAATTTAGATTTAAATAATGATTATGTTGGTGATGTATTTGTATACATTTTTGATTATTCAGGAAAATTAGTTCTTTCTGAGATTTACAATAAATCCTATTTTGATTTTAATCGAGTAATAAATGTTTCAACTTTAAACAGCGCTATTTATTTCATTGAAGTTAAAGCAGGTGAGCTAAATCAAACAAAAATGTTACTTGTTAAGTAATATTGTTATGTCATATATAAAAGCATATCATTAATAATTAAATTAATGATATGCTTTATAAACATTTTAATGTATTTTTGGTTATAAGTAAAAGTAAAAACAGTTATGAAAAGTCTAATAATTTTATTTGTTATATTATTTCTGGCAAAATCAGTATCTTCTCAATCAATAATTATATACAATCCTGAGAATAGTGAACTACCTGATATTGAAGTAAATTCGGTGTATATTGATGAGAATGACAATAAATGGTTTGGAACAAATTCAGGATTAGCTTTTTTTGATGAAGTCAGTTGGATAATCTATAACGATGTTTCAGATTATCCTATCTCACATAATTCTATAAATGATTTAACAAATGAGAATTCCGGCTTATTATGGATTGGAACAGATGACGGAGCTTCGCTTGCCAACTATGATGAAAATGGAATTTATGCAACAACTATTTATAATAATAGGAATAGTGATATAACTGCAGATACTATTACCTCCATATCTATTGATGGAACAAACTCATTATGGTTTGGAGGCCTAAACATAATTTCCACATTTTTAAATTCATCATGGGATGTTATTGAAGATAACATTTTATTTAATTTTTATGATATTTCAGTAATTGCTTCTACAAATGACACAACAAATTTTATTGGCACTAATGGAGGAGGTGTTCGATTAATGTTTAATAATGAAATTGATGGCATTACAGGTGGAACAATTTATGAAACACCATACAGCCAGTTACCCTCTGATAATATAAATGCAATATTTGTTGATGATAGCATTCAGTGGTTTGGTACAGACATAGGAATAGCGAAGCACCTGGGACTAAAAGCAAAAGAAAACTGGATAATTTATGATGAATTGGAAGGTATGCCAGCAACAGATGTTAGATCGATTGCAAAAGATAATGAAGGAAAGATGTGGTTTGGTACAACCGAAGCTGTTGTAATATTAGATGATACAACTTGGTCAACTTATACTACTGATGATGGATTAAGTTCAAATATGATTAATGATATTGCAATGGAAACAAACGGCAATGTTTGGTTAGCTACCAATAAAGGGATTACAAAACTTCAGTTTAGCGAACCTGTTACATCATTGCAAGCAAATAAAATACAAAGTAATATAAAAACATTTCCTAATCCATCCTCTAGCAATATAAATATTCAATTTAGTATTACTAGTCCTGCATTTACAGATATTTCAATTTTTAATGCAAGCGGAATGCTTATCTACACCATTTCAAATTCATTCTTAACAAATGGGAACCATTCTTTTATTTGGAATCTAGAAGATTTAAACAGGAATAGAGTCACACCCGGAATATATACTTTAAGAATATTTTCTGACGATTTTATTCAAACAAAAAAATTACTAGTAATTTAAAATGGGAATTCTGAAATTCTTTCCAACCAGATATTTCGATAAAAAACTTCTGCCCCTTCTGATTGCAATTGGATTTTACCTTTTGTTAAAAAACTAGCCTCTCCTTCTATAACATGGCGTAGATTAATTGCTACTAAAGAAACTTTATTATTAATTACATGAGCAGCTTTATCATTATAAACATATAAATCAACACTATTCCAATCACCGTAAGGATTTTCATAATTTTTACTTGCCCTGATCATAAATAATCCCGAATTAATAGTTTTTTCATTTCCACCAGGTGTATACCGAAATGAAGGCCAACTAACTGATGTATCATTTCTAGATTCAATATCAGCAAAAACATTATCTACTCTTACTATATCTCCAACTCCACCTTCAATTATTTCCAATTCAAATGAACGCATCCAATAAGTCCAGAAAATTCCGTAAGGCCCTTCAGAATGATAGCATAATCCGGAATTTCTAGGTAAATTTTCCCTTGGCGGAAGTTTATCATTTCCCCATTTAAATTCAAGATGTAAATGATAATTTGAAAATTCATCTTTTGTTATTAATGCTCCATAAATATAACCCCATATTCTAATCACGTACTCATTATCTTCCTCAACAATCGAAAACACATCCATAGGATCATTGTTTAAGCCAAACGATTCTGTATATAATCCATCAGCATTTTTTGTTAATTGAGGAACATCTTGGGATGAATCAGGAATACCCAAATAAGTATCCCATTCTGAAAGATTCTTGCCCGAAAATAAATAAATAGTTACCGGTTCTTTTTCACAACTAATAAAAATAAAAAAAGTAAATAAGAAAGCCATAAACTGCCATTTCCCATAAAAAAAATCGATCATATTAACTTAATTATAAATTCAATTATGCAATTTATTTAATTTTCCTTAATATCTATAGAAATGTTCTCTTCCTTTAAAACTATACTTTACTTTTTGATAATTAATTTAAAGAATGTATACTTTTAAAAAGCTAAACTTTTAAAACATTATCCTATTTTTGCTGTATAATAATTATTTAAAGTTGATTAAACATATTCATGAAGCAATTAAAGCTTTCCTTTCCAATAGCTATACTTATTTTCTTAACTAATACATTAAATTCGCAACAATTAATTAAAATTGGTGACGAATGGAAATACTTTAGAGGGAATTCAAATCCAGATAAAAACGCTACTTCATGGTATTCTTCTAAATATGATGACTCTGATTGGGATTTAGGGGCTTCCCCCTTTTGGTATGGGGATGGTGTTGATGGTACTGAAATTACTGATATGCGTTATAATTATAGTACATTTTATATCAGAAATAAATTTGAAGTTAGTTCGCTGAATAATCTAGATGGTATAAAATTACTAGTAAACTATGACGATGGATTTAGAATTTGGATGAATGGAATAATTATTTATGAGCAAAATGCTCCTCTTAATCCAACTTTTGAATCTCTAGCACCTGATAATCATGAATCAGGAAGTTTTGAATTATTTTTAGTCGATTCAGCTAATTCTCATATTTCTACTGGCACAAATTTGATTGCAATACAAGGTTATAATGTTGATCTTTCTAGCAGTGATTTTCATCTAGGTGTATCATTAGAGGTTTTATATAATCTCCCAAAAGCTGATCCACCAATAATTGAAACCAAAGGTGGATTTTTTTATGATCCAATTAATGTTATAATTAGCTCCCTGTTAATAGGTGATACTATAAAATATACCCTGGATGGCAGCAATCCACAATTTTCAACAACTTCTGTAATAGCAGCCACCCCTGTAAGTATAACTATTGATCCGGATAACATTGAAAGACCAAATACACCAGGAGTATTATTAAGAGCTTGTGCAATTAAAAATGGTCTAAATCCAAGCTATGTTGTGGCTAGTACATATATATATATTAATAAAGTAAAAAACCAAACTTACCCAGGTGGAGATTGGCCTGAATCATCTATTAATAATCAAATAATTGATTACGAAATGGACCCTGATATAGTAGATGATTCGCGATACACCGATCAAATCGAAGCAGCATTACTTGATATTCCTTCTATTTCTATTGTAACTGATTTGGAAAATTTATTTGATCCAGAAACAGGTATATATGTAAATGCTAATTATCATGGTTATACCTGGGAGAGGCCAGTATCAGTTGAGTTAATTAATCCTGATAATTCTGAAGGATTTAATAATAATGCAGGAATACGTATTCGCGGAGGATGGAGCAGGCATCCTGACAATCCAAAACATGCATTCAGGTTATTTTTTAGAGAAGAATATGGCACGCCAAAATTACAGTATCCATTATTTGAAGATGAAGGGGTATCTGAATTTGATAAAATTGACCTGAGGACAAGTCAGAATTATTTCTGGAGCTACGGTAATGACAGCAGGAATACAATGAATAGGGATGTTTTTTCCCGTGATCTTCAAAAAGAAACGGGTCAACCATACACCCGCAGCCGATATTATCATTTATACCTGAATGGTATGTATTGGGGTTTATTCCAATCGCAGGAAAGACCTGAAGCAAGATTTGCTGAGTCATACTTAGGAGGTACAAAAGAAGAATATGACGTAGTAAAAGTAAATATTGGTGATAATTGGGAAGGCTATGATTTAGAAGCGACAGATGGAAATATGGGAAAATGGAGAGAAGTATGGAATATCTTGCAAGATGGTTTTTCTCATGATAAGAATTATTATAGATTAGAAGGTAAAAATGAAAATGGGGAAATTGATTCAAATCTAGAAGTACTTGTTGATATTGATAATTTAATTGACTATATGTTAATTATTTTTTATGGAGGCAATTTTGATTCACCCGTATCAAAATTTGGGAGTAATCAAGGGCCAAATAATTTTTACTGCATAAAAAACAGAGAACGAGATCGGGAAGGTTTTAAGTTTTTTATTCATGATGCGGAACATACGTTATTAGCTTATGCTGCTTCTCCTGGGATAGGTGTAAATGAAAACAGGGTAAATATTGGAAATATAGATGGGGATTATAAAATGTTAGTTAGTAATTTTGATCGATTCCATCCACAATGGTTACATTATAAACTAACTGATAATAAAAAATATAGATTAAGATTTGCAGATCGTGCCTATAAATATTTATATAATGATGGTATACTTACCACCAATTATTGTAAAAATATATTTCAATCATCAGCAAGTCAAATTGAGAATGCGATTATAGCGGAATCAGCCAGGTGGGGAGATTCACGCTGGAGAACAAACCGAACAAAAGATGATGACTGGATTCCTGAAATCAATACAATATTAAATTCTTTTATTGGAAAAAGAACAAATATTCTAATAAGTCAATTAAAAGATGAAGGTCTATTACCTCAATTAACTTCTCCTTCATTTATAAAAAATGGAAAAGATATTGGTGTATCTATAATGAATTATTCATCTACATATACTCTAACTATACAAAATCCAAATACAACAGGAACAATATATTATACTTTAAATGGTGAAGACCCCAGAGATTTGGATGGTGAAATTAATGATGGAGCAAAAAATATTGATGATAATAACTCAATAAATATTTCCTATTCAATACAAATAAAAGCAAGAGTAAAAAATAATAGTGAATGGAGTGCATTAAGAGAATTAACAGTGATAAAAAATGATAATAATTTTAGCAATATAAAAATTACTGAAATTAATTACTTCCCAATGGATTATGGCAATATTTCAGGAAGGGACCTTGAATTTATTGAATTCAAAAATATTGGAGAAAACGCAATTAATATTACTGAACTTAAAATTGATACAGCTATTTATTATGTATTTCCGAAAAATACTTTGATACATCCTGACAAATTTATTGTATTAGCCTCAAATAAATATGAATTTGAAAAATTCTATAAATTAAAACCTTTTGATGAATACAGTGGACATTTAGGTAATACTGGAGAAGATATTATAATTTTGGATAAAAATGAGAATTTATCATTTTCATGTTTTTATCAGGCCCAGTTACCATGGCCTATTGCAGCATGTGGCTCTGGCTATACTCTTGTTTCAAAAGAGTTAAATCCAACAGGCGACCCAAATAATGTTGATTACTGGAGAAGCTCACTTTTTATAAATGGATCTCCAAATGCTGATGATATTATTACTGATATTAAAATTTACAGTTATATTGAAAATCCAGATAACTTTTTGGTATATCCAAACCCTACAAACGGAATATTAAATATATATAATCAATTGAATCATTCCATGCAATTAATAGAGTTAAAAGATTTAAAAGGGAAAGTAATATTTTCATTTAATAGTAATAGTCCAATGATTTCTGTTGATTTCAATTCTTATAATATTCCAGGAGGTTTTTATATTTTAACCATTATCGATCAAAATCAAATTGTAAATAAAAAAATACTTTATCAAAAAATATTCTAAATAGCATTTATATCTTATTATTTCTTGATTATTTTT
>CAZBZX010000110.1:0-1213 GCA_964496465.1 uncultured Bacteroidales bacterium | reverse complement strand
TAAATTACTTTATAATTATTTCATTTCCGCAATTTATACACCTCCCATTAATATCTATACCTGATAAATAAGTGTAATATCCTGATCTTTCAATAACAATCCTGTTGCATTTGTTGCAAATGGTTTTATTACCAATATCTAACGCAGCATTTCCAATAAAAACAAAATATAAATGCTTTGTAGCAATATGATATAATTCTTTAAGTATATCCGTTGAAGTTTCCGGAACCGTCATTTTATATCGGGGAAAATATTTTGAAATATGCAGTACAGTATCTTTTCCAACTTCTGAGGCTATCCACTTAACCATTTCTTCAAATTCTATTTTATCATCATTTAATGTAGGAATAATAAGATTAGTAATTTCAATATGTTTTTTCTGTGATTTAATATACTTAATAGTTTCTAGCACGGGATCAAGTTTGCCTCCAGTATATTTTTTATAAAATTTATTATTAAAGCCCTTTAAATCAATATTAAACGCATCAATAAACGGAATTAACTCTTCTAATGGTTTTTGATTAATAAAACCATTCGATACGATTACATTCTTTAACTTGTTTGTTTTAGCTTCTTTTGCTATTTCGAGCATAAACTCATAAAACACAACTGGTTCATTATAAGTAAATGCGATACCAAGATTCTCAGGTTCTTTTAATGCATATTTAATAATATCCTGCACCATATAAGGTTTCAGGTATGGAAAATCTTTTAAGCTTACCTGCGAAATATCGCAATTTTGACAGAATTTACAAATTAAATTACAGCCAATTGTACCGATAGAAAAAATTGTCCTGCCCGGATTAAAATGATAAAGAGGTTTTTTTTCAATTGGATCAACATGGTATGATGACAAAACACCGTATGTTTCAGTATATAATATGCCCTCTCTATTTATTCTTACACCACAAATTCCTATCTTGTTATTTGTAATTCTACAATAATGCGGACAGAGTTCACAAATAACAGCCTTATCCTCAAGTTTTTTATAGAATAATGCTTCTTTCAACTCAACTAAGTTTAATCTTCTTCCAACAAATTTAAACTATTTCATCCATTAACTCAAGTTTATTTAACAAACAGATTTATTTAACCTGAGTTCGATTTAATAAAACATGCTAAATAACTGAATATCAATAGCCCCGTCCTTTAGGGCGGGGATCATTAATAACCATAACTCCTGAATTTTGAAAAATTTTGTAAATTATTATCA
>CAZBZX010000109.1:5300-11790 GCA_964496465.1 uncultured Bacteroidales bacterium | reverse complement strand
ATTCCCGAATTTGTTCAAATTTTCAATTTGATTACAAATTCGAGGATCCTCGAAATTCTAATTCCGATAAAATCGGAAAGAATTTCGGGACAAGACAAAATTAATATTGAATTAATTTTTTATATCTAACTCACGTTAAAGTATATTTATTTATACCAAAAACTTTTTGTAACTTTCTTTCCTTAAACACTATTTTTTAACTAAACCTTACAATTATGAAACAAGCATTAAAAAAATCATCATTTTTTACACAAAAAAGTATGATTATTTTTTTAATGCGGTTCCATACGACATTAAAAAATTAAAAAATAAACGTATGAAAAAAAACGTAGGAATGATTGACAAAATAATTCGATTGGTATTGGCTGCCATACTGGTAATTCTGTTTATTATACAGGTAGTTTCCGGAACTTTAGGTATTATTTTACTAGCCTTAGCTGCTATTTTGGTAATAACCAGCTTTATTAGCTTATGTCCATTATATATGGTTTTTGGTATTAGTAGCTGTAAGAAGAAAGAGTGAGAAGTGAGAGCGAGTGTGAGGAGTAAAAAGTGAACAGTTTTAAGCCACGTTGTGGCGATGTGTTGCTTGGCGCTGAGGAAAACCTGGTAGTGTCTGTAAGACCTAACAGCGTTTGAGTGAAGGAATGATGAGAGAGTACGTGCGAGGAGAAGTGAATTGTGAGTCGTAAATCGTGTTTTTTGTTTCAGGTTTAATGTTTAAAGTTAGATCTTTTTTCCTTAGCCTTAGCCTCAGCCTTCTCTTAAGTGTGAGAAGTGAGAAGTGAGTAAATGGAAATAGTTTTATTGTTCAATTATCAATTATTGGTATAAATTAAAATAGTTTGTCATTAGTAGTCATTTATTGTTATTGAAATTCATTTTACATTTTACATTTTACATTACACATCAAACCCATATTCAATATCCCATAAGAATAGTCCTTTTGCAGGGACTGATGCGCCAGCCTCTCCCCTGTCCTTTTTTTCAATTATTTGTTTGAATTCATCTATTGTGAGTTTACCAAATCCAACATCAATCAGTGTGCCGACTATTGATCGTACCATATTTCGCAAAAACCGGTCGGCCTTAATGGTAAAAACCAGTTCATTAACAGTTTCCTCCCATTCTGCCTGCATCATTTTACAATTGTTAGTCTTTACATCAGTATGCAGTTTGCTAAAGCTTGTAAAATCAGTATAATTAAATAAAATAGCAGAGGCTTCGTTCATCTTATTTATGTCCAGTTTACTATAAATAAATTGATGGGTATTTAATTTAAAGGGATCTTTTTCTTTCGAAATAAAATATTTATATGTTCTGGAAACAGCATCAAATCGGGCATGTTTCTCTTTTTCAACTTCACTAATTTTTTTAACTGCTATGTCTACAGGTAAAATTCCATTTAAATTATATAGTAATTGTTCTTTGTTATCTATTTTAACTGATGTATCAAAATGTGCAACGAAATATCGTGCATGCACACCTGTATCAGTTCTCCCGGCACCAGTAACAATAATATCTTCTTTTAATAAGGTTGATAAAGCTTTATTTAGTTCATCCTGAACCGTGTTTCCCCCGGGTTGGGACTGCCATCCAAAATAATTTTTTCCTGAATATGAAAGTGTTATGAAATACCTGGATATGCTCATTTTATTTTTTCAAACTAGTTAACAAAATTTATATTTACTCATTAATATTTTTAATTATCAAAATTATAAAAATTATTATTCTTTTTCCTTAATGAAAAAGAACCAAAAAATCAAGATCAAACAATGCTTCAACCCGCTCTTTTCAATTACTGAAATATCAAGAAATGCGAGACAAGCTTCATTCCAGATATTTCTAGTAATTAAAAATTACTCGCTATGGCTCATGATATCGCTTCGCTTTGTTCACACAAACGCATGGCCCGCTGTTTGATCTGGCCTTCGCACATTGAGTATTTGAAATATAATTAAAAAAATAATGATATTACTATTTATGAATTTCCTATAAAATAATTCTGCCAGGCTGGGTTTGCCATCCAAAATAATTTTTTCCTGAATATGAAAGTGTTATGAAATACCTGGATATACTCATTTTATTTTTAAACTAGTTAATAAAATTTATATTTACTTATTGAAAATATTAATACTCAAAATTAAAAAAATAATATTTTTCTTTTTCCTTAATATGTCAACTTTAAAATTATTTTTTGTAACTTAAATGAAAATAAATAAAATGCAATGGAAACTGTTAAAACCTTACCAAACAAAGCCCAAATTAGTATGGGACTCGATAAAATATTAAAAATTGATTTTTTACCTAAATCGGATATTGATGTTAATGATGCTAAAGAAATTGTTCGGATTGCAGGTGAGCTATCTGGTAGTATAAAGCATGTTAATTTAGTAGATATGCGCAAAATGACTTTTATAAATAATGAAGCCCGTAAACACTTTGCACAGCAGGATAAATCAACCGTATATGCTATTGGTGTAGTTATTAATTCAAAAGTGCAACGTTCACTGGTAAACCTATATTTTAAATTCAATCAGCCTATTATACCAACCAAAATGTTCGATACTCCTGAAGATGCAATTGCATGGTTGAAAACGCAGATAAAATGAGAGTGAGTGTGAAGAGTGAAAAGTGAGAAGTGAGAAGTGAACTACTAACTATTAACTAATAACTTCTTAGATCCATTTACAAAATAAATTTATCAATTAAATTAAATAACTGATCTTGCTTTATGGGTTTTGCTATGTAACCTACACAACCAACTTCAAATGCTTTTTCTTTATCGCCCGTTAAAGCATATGCGGTTTGCGAAATAATTGGAATTTTTTGGTATTCATTTAATATTATTTTAGCAACCTCATAACCATTCATATCCGGGAGTTGAATATCCAACAATATGATGTGGATATTTTTATTCTTTTTTAGAATATCAAAAGTCTCTTTAGCTGTTCTTGCTTTTACTAAATTAGCTTCTGTTTCACTAAATAATTCCTCAAAATAGGTCAATATTTCTTCTGTATCATCAACAACAAGAATATTTTTATTTTTCCAGATAAATATTTCATCTGATGGTATTCGAACTTCTTTAACAACCTGATCCTCATCAACAGACAGCTTATAGGGATGAGTAAAATAAAATCTTGAACCTTTTCCTTTTTCCGAATGTACAAATATATCACCACCTAAAAGAGAAGTCAATCCTCTACAAATAGCTAATCCTAATCCAGTGCCACCAAACTTTCTAGTATTTGAATCATCTTCCTGTCTGAACCTATCGAAAATTATTTTCTGGTTCTCTTTAGATATGCCAATACCTGTATCTTCAACATAAAACTCAATAAAGTCATCACCAGTCAATTTATACCCAATAATAATCTGACCTTCTGCCGTAAATTTCAATGCATTCGAAACAAGATTATTTAAAATTTGTCGTAACCTAACTTCATCAGTTAATATTTCAGCTTCCTTATCTGGTAAATTCTTTTTAGTTATTATTTTCAAGTTGTAAATGCTCAAAATTTTCCTTTCATTTTCAAAATTTGAACAAATATCCTCAACCAATTCATTAATATTACATGTATTCCATGAAATATCTATAAGGTCTGCTTCAATCTTCGAAATGTCAACAATATCATTAATAATTGCTAGAAGTTGATTCGAGCTTTTATGGATAATATTAATATAATTTTCTTTTTTCTGTTTATCGATCTTATCATTTCTTAATAAAGCAGTAAAACCAACTATGCCATTAATTGGGGTTCTTATTTCATGACTCATATTCGCTAAAAAAGCCGATTTTAACCTGTCGGCCTGTTCAGCCCGTTCTTTTGCTTTAATAATTTGATTTTCAGACAATTTACGAATTGTAATATCCCGTGTATTAATAATAAATGCTTTCGGATGTCCATTTGAATGCCTTATAAGTGCTACATTTACTTCGCCAATAAATGCCCCCCCATCCTTTCTCACCAACCTGTATTCAATATTTTTTGTAAAACCATATTTTAAAGTAAGTCCAACACCTTCTTTGGCTTTACTTGTATCCTCCTTGTGAACCAGATCAAAACCATTCATTCCAATTAAATCTTTATATGATTCATACCCATGAATTCGCGCCATGTTCTCTGAAGCGAAAACTATCTTTCCATCAAGGTCAGTCATACATATAGAATCTGGAGAAGTAGCCAAAAGAGAACGATATAATTCCTCAGAGCTTTTTAAATTCGCCAACGCTTTTACCTTTTCTGTTGAATTGTCAAATGAAACACCTACCTGGTTGTCAGGAAGTGGAAAAGCCCTAACGGTAAATGCCCCGGCAATAACCCTGTCATCACTATAATATAAATCCTCAATTTCAATTGGCATTTGGGTTCTAACAACATTAGCATACTGCTGGGGAATTCCTTTTTTACGCAAGTCAGGAAAATTTTCATCCAGTGTTTTTCCTATTACATCCTTTGCTTTCACCCCTGTAAGCCTTTCCGAAGCAGGATTAGCAGTAATCATCCTCAATGTTCTGTCGTCATCTAATTTTTCGAGTTTATAAATATGAATCCCGGTTTGGATGTTTTTCACAAGATCGGCTGCCTGTTGTAATGCAACAGATGTTTTCTTCTGATCAGAGATATCTTTAAAAACAACCTGTGACGCTGGTTTTCCTTGATACATAATACTAATACCAAATACTTCAACATCAATTTTATCGCCATTTAACTTAATGAATTTTTCTTCAAGCACCTCTGCATTTTTCCCCTCTTCAACAATGCTTTTAACCCTTTTCATCACTATTTCATGATATCTTTTATCAACAAAATCCCATACATTTTTACCTATAATTTCATTTTTATCTTTTGCCCCTAATATTTTAATAGCTGAATTATTTGCATATTTTATTATCCCTTCGCTATGAACAACAACAGCTTCGGGTAAATTTCCAACAAGGTTTTTATACCTGCTCCGGCTTTCTTCAAGTTGTTTTTCAATTTCCCTGTAATCAGTAACATCCTGGACTATACCCACTATTCTTGTTGCTAATCCTTCATTATTTCGAATAACCTTCGCATAAATTTTACAATATTTTAAATCCGATTGCTTGTCAATAATCCTGAATTCATATTCAATATTGATTACCTTATTATTCACAATCCATTCCTCCCTTATCTCGTCAAAATCCTTCAAATCTTCGGGAACCATATGTTTCCTTACTAAATCAATCGATGGCATTATTTCGTTTAGCTTATAACCAAATATTCGATATGTTTCATCCGACCAATAATGTTTAATCTCTTCAATATCAATTACCCAACTTCCAATATTACCAATATTTTGGGCTTCCCTAATAATAATTTCAAATTGTTGGGTTTCTTCCTTTAATAAATTCATTAAAGCAATCTCCTTCAACAATTCCTCCATTTTTAAATAATATTCTTCAGGTTTAATCTTGCTTTTAATGGAGATTAAATGCTCAGCCTTTGTTTTAAGGTTACTAAGAATTGAATAAAAAGGCATATCTGTAATAAAAATTTATTGGACTTAAAATGTACCTTATATAATAAATATCAATAATTCAATTCATTGACCAATGTTATTCTTAATACTAATAAAAATAGTGAAAATATTAAGAATTAAAAACTTTTCTTTAATCTAACTAACTTTACATCAAATCTATCTTTACTATATGAATACTACTTTTATTTTAACAGTACCAGCAGTACCTGAAAATATTGGGGCAGCAGCTCGTGCTATAAAAACAATGGGGTTTTCATCCTTATATTTAATAAATCCCTGTAATTATTTAAGTAATGAAGCAAGATGGCTGGCACATGGTTCAACTGATGTGCTTGAAAATGCCATAGTATTCAACAGTTTCGAAGATTGTATAAAAGAATTCGATTTTATCATTGGAACTTCTGCAAAATTTAGAAGTTCTAAATACGACTATTACTCACTTGAAAACTTGAATGATATTATATTGAATAAACAAAATAGTATAAAAAACTTAGCCATCATTTTTGGTAAAGAAGAGTCAGGATTGTCTAATGATCAAATAAAAAAGTGTGATGTGGTTTCGAATATTCCAATGGTAAATTTATATCCATCATTAAATTTAGGTCAGGCAGTAATGTTGTATGCCTACAATTTATCAAAACTTAAAAAAACGACACTTAATTCTGGGAATTCAGCCTCAAATACTACTGCATACTCAGTTCTAAAAAGCAATGTAAAAAAGGTATTAGATTCAACATCCATTATAAAAAACGAAAACCTATATTATCGAATTCTCGAACGTGTAGCTGTTGTTAAGAAGGACGATATAAACCTGCTAAATTCAGTTTGCAACGCAATACTTAAAGAAGTGAGAGGTGAGAAGTGAGAGGTGAGAAGTGAGAAGTGAGAGGTGAGAAGTGAGAGGTGAGAAGTGAGAGGTGAGAAGTGAGAAGTGAGAGGTGAGAAGTGAGAGGTGAGAAGTGAGAGGTGAGAAGTGAGA
>CAZBZX010000109.1:0-5200 GCA_964496465.1 uncultured Bacteroidales bacterium | reverse complement strand
GTGAGAAGTGAGAGGTGAGAAGTGAGAGGTGAGAAGTGAGAGGTGAGAAGTGAGAGGTGAGAAGTGAGAAGTGAATGTGATATCAAGAGTGTAAAGTGATAATTTAGCAATTGGCTGTAAATCATTTTTCATTATTCATTATTCATTATTCATGCAACCCTTCATAAATTTTATTGTCATTGAATAAAAAACAAGTTAAAATTTAATGCTATGAAAAAAAGAAATAAAACCAGGTTCCCGATTGCAATTATTGCTATTACTGCAATTATATTTATTTTAGCTGCCAGCTGTACGGAAAATAAACATGAAGATAGTTTGCGTTTAGTAACTGCCAAAGTTACAAACGATAATAAAAATGAAGTTGTCGCTACATTTAATAAAGATATCTATACGCGAAAGGATGGTTTTACCATTTGGATTGAAGATGAAGTTGTTTCAATAACAGGAATTGAAGGTAGCGGTACTAATTCAATCACATTTCAATTAAGTAAAAATGTTGAATTTAGTGAAAATGTTTATATTGAATATGATGCATCAATAGGTCTTGCAGAGGATGTAGATGGAAAAAACCTTCGATCGTTTAGTAAAACTGAAGTCAGAAATTATATTGAAAAATTCGACCTTTCAGTACTTTTGCCTTCTATTCCGCCAGAAGTTAAAGGAGAGCGTGTATGGTTTATCTTAAAAACAGATGAGAACCCTTCAAATTGGGCCAGCGATTATGCTACAGCAAACTCAAATGAAATTCTCTCTGCAAAACCGGGAAAAACGCCTTTTGACCTTATTGTACATATAACAAAAAATCCTGATTGGAGGCCAAATATGGCATTTGATTCAGGGTATTATGCTACAATTTTAGGATCAAGTAATGAGTATATTCAGTATAAAGTAGTTAGCTGGGTTAAAGAAAATGGTTTAACAAGCACTGATATGGGGCATATTGTTGATATATCTACTGATGAAATGAACTACTCATATGAAAAGGCTTTTTCGCTAGCTATTGATGGAAAAGACTATGTAGAAGGAAATATTTCAGGTTCCACAACACACTGGTATAAATTTTATGGAGTATTAAATCAAACATATACCATATATTTAGAAGACTATTGGACAAACAATAATTATAGTGGAAAAGTAGAAGCTGTGATAATGGATGTTTATCGGATACCATACGAAGATTTAGAGCCTATTTTAAGCGGACATCCTCAAACTATTACTGGAAATGATGAAAACATTTATATTGAAGTTCAGGTTTCAGAAAGAGGGGGAATTACAGGTAGTTATCATATTCAGGTAATTGAGAACTAATATATTTAAGCTGATTTCTAATGAGAATCCTGATAGTAATTTGCTAAACGAGAAAATTATATTTAAAATATCCCAATATGAGGGACTATTTAAACTGAATTTGAATGATTACTCAATTAAATTAAATGAAGATATTATTCTAAGCATTGAGTTGTTAGAATTATTTGGGGGTGCAGATTCAAAAATTTATTATCCCTTGCGTAATTGGCGGGGTTTCATATTTCCGATCAGCTAGTCAAGATAAATGGAATACAATAAAAAAAATAAAATTAGGATTTTATATAATTACCCAATGTGAATAAGTTACTTTAGCTAATACCTTACAGTATCAATTAATATAACTGGTTAAGGTAAATCGTTAAATTGTATTTAATCTTGAATAGTACCAAACCTCACCAAGCCAAAAAATTACTTATTGAATTATTCAAAATAACTACTGTTTTAATCCATAAAATTCAACTGCAGAGCCAGAATTAATAATTTAATTTTCAGCTTTAAACTAATAAAAAGCATTACATTATATTATTCCTTTACTTTTTTACTGGTTTTCTTCTTTTCCTTTAAAGGAGCAACAATAGTTTTAACTTTTTTTCTAGGCCTGGTTTTCCCAAAAGAACCATTAAAAAATTTTCCTCTCCTGGTTTTTTTATCGCCTTTTCCCATAATAAAATTGTTTTTATTTAATAGACAAGCTAAGATAATAAATCAAGAATTAATATAAAAATACAATTTGGATGTAAATTAACCTTTCACCAATTTATCATAATCAATTTAATTATGAAGAAATGAAAAAAATTATAATTTATTAGTAAAAGACATAATATATTAAGTAATTGTAAATAATATGTTAAAATATATATAAATATTTTATAATATTTAAATAAAATGAAATAGCTTATAAAATTTTAAGTAGTACAACAATATTTTTATATATTTTTTTATTATAACCTTAAAATTTTATATATTTGTGCAAAATTTATATAATAAATTTTATATATATACCTAAAATAAGTAACTATAATTTAAAAAAGTATGAAAATTAGAACAAAAGCTTTCATTTTAATTTCATTCGTTGCATTTATGCTTTCATCAATCGTAATGGCATCTGATGGAAATGGCGTTGATTCAGGTGCTACAGCCTGGATGCTAACGTCTACCGCATTAGTATTATTAATGGTTCCTGGACTTGCCATGTTTTATGGAGGTCTGGTCCGATCAAAAAACGTATTGGGAACTATGATGCATAGCTTTGTAGCTATGGGAATTATGACAATACTTTGGGTTTTAATAGGATATAGTATGTGCTTTGGAAGTAACGTACTTGGAGGATGGTTTGGCTGGAATAATGATTATTTCATGTTAAAAGGTATTGATAATAGTATTATGGATGCCGGAGTGCCAGAATATGTTTTTTCAATGTTCCAGGGAAAATTTGCCATTATTACTCCAGCTCTTATTGCTGGAGCTTTTGCCGAAAGAGTTAGATTCAAATCGTATGTTGTTTTTATTGCCTTATGGGGAATCCTTGTTTACAACCCACTATGTCACTGGGTTTGGGCTGAAGATGGATTTTTATTCAATCTTGGAGCAAACGGTGCAATTGATTTTGCCGGTGGAACCGTTGTACATATTTCTTCAGGGGTAAGCGGGCTAATTGCAGCTTTATATTTAGGATCCAGAAGAGGGCATCCAACTATGACAGTTCGCCCGGGAAATTTAGTTATGACTATGATGGGAGCTGGTTTACTTTGGGTTGGCTGGTTTGGATTCAATGCCGGAAGTAGTGTGTCAAGCGGATTAAGTACAGCACAAGCTTTAACTGCCACACAAGTTGCAGCAGCTGCAGGAGCTATCACCTGGATGATTATTGAAGGTGTACATCAAGGTAAAGCCACAGCCTTGGGTTTCGCATCAGGTATTTTAGCTGGATTAGTAGCTGTAACACCAGCAGCAGGAGTTGTTCAGCCATATGGGGCACTTATATTAGGAATTGCGGCAGCAACAATTTGTTATTTTGCAATTCTTTTAAAAGACAAACTAGGGTATGATGATAGTCTGGATGCTTTTGGTATTCATGGTATTGGAGGAATAACCGGAGCATTATTACTTTCATTTTTAATAAGAAAAGCATGGATGACTGATGCCGCAGCTGCGATTGGTGGTACCTGGAGCGCTTTTCAACAATTTGGTGTTCAGGCAGTAGCAGTATTAATTGCTATTGTTTATGCAGCAGGAATTACATTTATCCTGTTATGGATTTTAAACAAAACAATGGGATTAAGAGCCCAGCCTAATGATGAAATGCAAGGTCTTGACTCTGCTTATCATGGTGAAAGAGGATATGGAATGCTAAATCCTAATTAATTATTTGTAAATTAAAAAATTAAAAAGTTAAAAAATGAAATTAATAACAGCTATTATTAGAGAAAATAATCTCGACCAGGTTCGTGAGGCCCTTATAGAAGCAGAAATATCACGTATTACTGTATTAAGAGTTTCCGGCCACGGACAGCAAGTAAAGGAAGAAATATACAGGGGTAAAAAAGTTATTCCTAATTTAACACCAAAAATTAAACTTGAAATTGCCGTGAATGATGAATTTGTAGATATTACAGTAAATACGATCATTGAAGCTGCCAAATCAGGTGAAATTGGTGATGGCAAAATTTATATTTCACCACTTGAAGAATGTATACGCATAAGAACAGGTGAAAGAGGAGGAAAAGCTATTTAAAAAAAGTGAGTGGTGAGCGGTGAGTAGTGAGGCGTGAGATGAAAAATGGGAGAATGAGTGTTGTCACCCTGAGTCATGTCATGCTGAGCTTGTCGAAGCATAATCGAAGTGTGAGAGTGAGAGTGAAAAGTGATTTAAAAATATACTTAACATTAAACAATAAGGAGGCTATCTTTTAAAGATGGTCTCTTTTTTATTATTCTATCTATAATTCGAAAAATAAATCGATATTATTTAATTAACACTGGGATATGTTTTAATTGATCATTTATTTTATTTTTTTTACGTCGTTATATACGGTACAATAAAAATGTAGCGTCTCATTTAAAAATTGCTGCGAATGGACTTTGGGAAAATTGTTCACTTTTTTGGTGTTCTGATAATTCTATTATTTGTTAATGAAGGCTGCATCAAAGTTTCTGCACAACCTGTAAATAAATACGACATTCTTAATAAGAAAAGAGATCATTTAATAAAATCCTTTAATACTTCAAATTGTACTTATAATCCATTAATAAATGGTATTAGTTATAACAAATATTATTATGGAGTAAAAGGTCATCAATTTTATAATTCAAAAAATTTTAGTCTGGGAAGTATCAAAATTCAGAATGAGAACTATACCGATATCTTTTTAAGGTATGATATATACAACGATATATTAAATCTTAATTTTTATTCTGGTATAAAATCCGTTAATATAGAATTGAATAAAAATATAATTACTGGTTTTAATGTTGACAACCACAATTTTATTAAATATGAATTTCCTGATAAGTCTTCATTAAATAAGTACAATGGTTTTTTTGAAGAAATTTATAACGGTAAAATAACCATATTATTTAAATGGAAAAAATATATCAATAAAACAAATGATACTTACAGTGGGGAATTCTTTACTGAAAGAATGGTGTTTCTGGTCAAAGGAGACCAGTTTTACAAAATAAAAAATAAAAAAGATATCCTTTTGGTTCTTAAGGAAAATGAGCTAATAATAAAGCAATATTTAAGATCTAAAGGATTTGTTGCATCAAAAGCAACAGCATTGGATTATATTGAATTAATAAAACTATACGAGAATTCCCTATAAATGAAGAGAATATACATAATAGCCTGTTTAATATTTGTGTTTCTTTTTGTTAAAGCGCAAGAAAAAAA
>CAZBZX010000108.1:0-11812 GCA_964496465.1 uncultured Bacteroidales bacterium | reverse complement strand
TTGTTTACAAAGTTTTACAGCTTTTTTTGTTCATAACTTGCGGATTTTAGGTTTAGGCGGGATCGGTTGGGCGGGTGTGAACCCGGACAACCTGTCTACCGCTAGCTGGTTTATATTTATATTTTTACTTGCCTGCCTGACATGCCTCCGGCAGTTAAACCGACAGGCAGGTCATACTGTTACTGCACCCCGCCTTGATTTTACACGATGTTAGTGTTAGTATAATTATTTTTTAATGACTTTAACTTTTCTAATAATATCATTATTTTTAATTAAAGATAGAAAGTATATTCCAGTGGATAAGTTCTCTAAATTTAGAGTATTTTTATGGAATCCATTAATTATTTTAGTATGATATACAACATTCCCTTTTATATCTGCAATCTGTAATACAAGATCAAAGTATTCTTTTGATATAATATCAACTTCAATCATATCTGTAAATGGATTTGGATAAATTTTTATATTTGAATTATTTAAAAATTTCTTAATTCTAGTTGTTTCTATTATTGATAATTTAATTGTGTCAGAATTTTGACAGCCAAATTCATTTGTAACTTGAAGCCAAAAGTAATATTCGCCTAGCATTATATCTGTAAGAGAAACAATCAAATATTCATCAATTGAATTTGTACTCCATAAATACTTTGAATATTTTGAATCTGTTGATAAAATAAAATACTCTGTAGGTACAATAATGGTATCAGGGCCTAAATCAATTTCAGGAATTGGATTAAAAAATATATCTACTGTATCAGTTTTAAGGCAATTATTTGTATCCATAACTTGTGCCCAATATTTACCTGAATTCCATACTTTCACTGTGTTTTCTATAGAATTATCAGACCATAGTATATTTTGATATTCATTTATAAATAATTCAACCGTATCTCCCATACAATCTTTTCCGTTTGTTTCAATTTTAAGCTTATCATTATCATAAAACGATATATTAAAAACAGTAACGCTATCATACCCATTTATCATTTCTATTGTATCATAATAGATGCCACTATTTTTAATGTAGCTATTTCCAAAATATATGCTATCACCATCACATATTATTGTATCTTTATTTTTAATGTATGTAACATCTATGGTTGTCTTAAGGTTAGAATCAGTTTTAACAACGTAAATGTCTCCATAATTGTCTCTTGAATTAAATAATGAATATGTTCTACCCACCAGAGCAAATCCACCATCAGAAGTTTGACAAAACCCCATAAAACCATCTGCATCGGTTCCTCCAAAATACTTGTATTTGATAATATTTCCTTCCTTGTTAAATAAATAAATAAAACCATCTTCATCTTCCAAATCATTTGTTGAGCCAACAATATAGTATCCATTATCTGATAATAATAATTGATTTGGTAATATTCCAAAACTGTTGGAATTAATTTGATATGATTCAAAAGAATTGATCATTTCACCATTCAATTTTGTATTTATAATCTTCAAACCAGGTCTGGTTACATTCCCTCCATAACCCAATTGACCAAGGATTACTATATTACTATCATTACCAAAAATCATATCTTCAGCAGTTAGTCCTTTATAATCACCACTAAAAGTTGTATCCCAAATATAATGACCCAACAAATCAACTTTCATAAGATTAATTTCTTGTTCATTTTCAAATGTATTTTTTGTATTAATTGTGCTTAAAAGATAATATTCATTATTTAATCCTTCTAAAATTTTAATCCCTTCTGATCCATTATTATCATTATAATATGCTTGTAACCATAGTGTATCTCCACTTTTATCTAGTTTGGCTAAAAATGAATTAGATTTTGTTTTATCCCCAAAACTATATGAACGACCAGTAATTAAATATAAACTATCTTTTGTTTGGATTACTGATGTTCCACAATCATAGTTATCACCTCCATAAGTTTTTTCCCAAATAATATTTCCACTGTTATCAATTTTAATAATATAAATATCCCAAATTGAATTCGTATTGGCTTGTCCAGTTAATATGTAGCCATTATCAAATGTTTGTTCTACATGTCCTCTAAGATAACATCTTTTATCACCTCCGTAATTCTTATTCCAAATTGTATCACCAAATTTATCTGTTTTTATTACCGATAATTTATCTTCTTGATAACTATCAGACTCACAAATTAGTATATATCCATCATCTTCTGTTGTTATTATAGACATACCAATATCATATTTCTCACCACCATAAGTCCTTTGAAAGGTTATTTGTGATAAAGAAATTTTATAAATTAGTATTAAAACAGTTAGGATATAAGCTTTTTTCATTTGTGGGATTTTATAATTTTATTAACACTAACGGTTTGCGTATAGGAATTGTTGCCGATTTATTTTTTCCTTCTTTATCATAGCCCACAAATTACGAAAATTATTTTACCTGTCAATAAGCTAGACACCGGCAATTATTTGTATGCGTTGTTATGGGCTGGCACTTATTTTTATGTGTTCTTATTTAGACCATTTAATTATTCAATTATTCAACAAATTCGTTTACCAACCAATATACTTAAGAAAGGAAATCCTTTTATCTAATATGTATTTATAATTCTTCCCCATATAAATCAAATGCGATACAGCCGGTGCAATAAATAATTCCGAATTTTTGATTTTTTTATGGGCATATAATGCATGTGAAAAGGGTACATTTTTATCAAAAGGTGAGTGAATGATTAGGGTTGGAACAGTTATTAAATGAATATTTTTTGCTTTATGGTCAACATTGTGAATAAAACCATGGCCTGAGTTAAGTCGGGACAACATTTTTCCATAAAACTCAATATCATTTTCGCCCCATTCGCTTAAAACCAATTCTGGTTTTAAGGTTGAAAAGATTTTGCAAAGGTTATATAAATGTTTGTCTTCTAAGTTTTTAAACTCTGCACGCTGCTTTTCCCATAGCTTTGATTGCCTCTTTGGATGCATTAAATATTTCATACCAAAATATAAGGGGCTGTATTTAGGTACCCATGTTTTTGTAATGGCTTCTTCCAGAATTAAACAAGATGTGTTTTCTGAATACTTTTTTGCAAATTCAAGACTAACAGCCCCTCCTGCGGAACAAGCCAAAATTGCAGCCTTATTTATTTTCAATGAATCCAGCAATATTTTTAAAAAATCAGCTTGTTCTATAGCAGTCCTTCCGAATTCAATTGAGGTGTTTCCATAACCAGGTCGTGAAGGGACGAGTACTTGATAACCATCATCAATAAGGTGTTGTTGTTTAATATCTACAAAACAATTCTCGTTTCCCCCATGAATTATAAGAATTGTTTTTCCTTTCCCTATCAGGGTATATTCTATTGTACCAACCTCTGTTTTAATAATTTGTGATTCCATAATCATTGCGTTTTGCGAATAAGTGAATAATGTATTGTTCATTAATACAATCCCTATCAATAATCGGATATTTTTATTCTTCATTATTTATAGTATTAATTGCATGTTCAATCCAGCGAATTTCGTTTTCCAAAGCCCATATACCATTTAGTGCAATGAGACTAACTAATTTTTGCTTTTTTTCATTATGATTACCTCTAATCTGCTTATTTACTTGTTGATTAGTCAGAAATGACAGTCTATTTTGCATTATTGTTTTGTAGTATTCAAGGTTTTTGATAATAGCTTTATTATCTACACAATCAGAAAAGAAAAACTGGACAAGGAATTGATTTCTATGATTTGGTAAATCAATATTAGAACTTAGCCATTGAATCAATTCGTTTTTTCCATGGATTGTTATTGAATACACTTTTTTATTAGGCTTTTCATCCTGATAAAATATTTGCATATCGACTTGTTTGGCATCTATAAGCTCTTTTAATGTTCGGTAGATTTGGCTTTGCGTTGATGGCCAGAAGTGGTTTATCGTATTTTCTATTTTTTTCTGTAAATCATAACCAGATAAATCCTGATTATTCAAGAAACCAAGTATTGTATGTTTGAGTGACATAGATTATTTTTTTGCAAATATAACATATGTATTATATAAAACAAGTAATATATCACTTTTTTATTTTAAGTGAATAAGCTTATCGAAGTGCTTACCCATAAAGGTCCTCGTGTAAAAATTACCTTCGGTGAGCTCGCATACCTAAAGGTATGGCTCGGTTGGGCGTGTGTGAACCCGACAAACTTGCCTGCCCTCGTGAAGCCTATTAAACGAAACGGAGTCAGGCCGTAGTTGGTTTATATATTATTGTTTACTTGCCTGCCTGCCGGTTTAACTGCCGGAGGCATGTCAGGCAGGTCATACAGATACTGCACCCCGCCTTGATTTTATACGATATTAGTGGTTGGCAATTTTTATTTATCCTTTAATTATAATAATCAATGAGTTTTATACTTTAAAGTCTCACCAATAATGATTGATACAATTTAACTTATATTTTCATTCAGTTCGAATAAATTATCTATCAGTGTGTTTGCCTGATTGATAAATTCAGTATAAGAATCAGGTGTCCTTCTATTTAGATAAAACAATAATAACCCAACGACAGTAAATCTTAATTGTGATTTCATAATCTCTACTTTCTCAATTTGAACTAATTTGTGACTTATACAATAGTTCCACTCTGTCTCACATAAATCATCCAAAGATGTATTTATCACATTTATTGTTATTTGTTTATTGCCAAAATCACCAACCTTTTCAATATAAAACAACTCAAAAATACCAGGATATTCGACAAAATAGTTAATATATGACAAGACTATTGCTTTTAACTTTTCTTTTCCTGTTGGACTTTTTTTAGTTTGATTTGTTACAAATATTTTACATTCTTCTTGAAAATCATTAACACAAAAAAATATCAGATCATTAACATCTTTGAAGTAATTATATAAAGTGGCGAATGAATAACCTGCTTGATCTGCAATATTTCTAACGCTTAAACTTTTTAAGCTCTCTCCTTTTAAAATGTCCTTTGTTGCTTGAATGAAATATTCTTTCATCCGCTTTTCTTGAATTTCTTTATTTTTCATTGTTTTAATTTTAAAATATTAACACTGTAAATATAATTAACAATATTAATAATTTAAAACGATGTTCGTGAAAGTTGCTTACCGCTAACGGTTTGCAGATATGATGTCGTACCACCAATCCTATCATACAGCACAAACGCAAATTAAAAAACCTAATATAACGCATTGTGCAGACTTACCAAAATACCGGGCGGTTTGCATTATATTCGCTGTTATGGCGAGTTGATACATTCATATTCGAAATTATATTCTTGATATTTTCCAAAAGAAAACTCCCATTTAATCTCTGAAACTAAGCTTTCCTGATTATAAAGAAAAAAAATTGTGGCATCAAAATCATTCTGACCAATAAATTCACCAGTTATTATATTCCCTAATTCATCTGATTTGAAATTTATTGTACCGTTTAACCATCCATCAAAATTCTTTAAATAAGCTTTTATAAGGTTATCTTCTGAGTTATATAGATACGATTCGAAACCATATAAAGTATCTGCCATAAAGAAATTCCGCAAAATCAGTTTCTTATTCTCATCATAGACATATGTAAACATAGCAACACTACTGTCGGAATAAATCCGTTTCGAAGCTACTAATTTCCTTTCGCTATCGTATTCATAAAAGGTATCAGTCCTAAGGCTATCGCTACGAATAAACACCTTTCTTGTTAGTAAGCCCTGTTCGTTATAATAGTAAAGTGAGGGACCGCCAATTTCATTATTGAAAGTATAATTCTCTTTATTTATTCTGAAACTGCTTTTACTAGATAAAAATGGACTTGAATAAAATTGTGAAGGCTGCTTTTTTTTCTGATATGTGTAATTATACGTTTGACTCCATCTACCATTAAAATCCCAGAATTCCCTAATCAGATTACCAATACTATCATATTTATAATAAATTTCGCAAATAACATTTCTGTCTTTTAATAGAATTCCTTTTTCTTTCTGATTTTTAGTATTGTATTGAAATTCAAGTTTTCCACTTAACCACCCTTTATAATTAATAAGGGTTGATTGTAATAGTTGATTGTTTTTATACACATATGATGCTGAACCCGATATACTATCAGAGCGATAAAAATATTCGGACACTTTATTTCCTGCGGAATCATAATTGAATCTCTCAAATGAAGTAAGTCCGTCAGAGAAATCTCTAAAAGCAGAAATTAAATTTCCCTTGGAATCATGCTCATAATAATTATTTGAATTTCTGCTATTGTCATCAAGTGACCATATTGCTTTAATTAATTTATTTTGCTTGTCATATTGAAAATTAGTTATTCCTTTTTCGCCACTACTGTTTTCATAATGGAGCTTAATAATTTTGTATATAGGCAAAGCATCACCAAACGGTTGCGAATAAATCGTTTTACCTAAAATTAAGATTAAAAATATAATTAGAATTTGTTTCATAAATAGGTTTGTAAACAGGTTGTTCAAGTTAATATGCTATTTTCAATAATTCGCCATAACGGTTCTCGTGTAAAATTTGGGCGGGTGTGAACCCGACAAACTTGCCTGCCTGCCGGTTTAACTGCCGGAGGCATGTCAAACAGGTCATACAGATACTGCGCCCCGCCTTGATTTTACACGATGTTATTGGCTGGTTTCTTTTTTTATCTCACAAATTGCATTATTGTTTCATATAATCCATAGAGTAAATAGATGCCACCAAGAATGAATATAACTATTTGTTTTGATTTGTTCTTAATTGCGAAAGCAAGACCAATTGGAACAACCGCCCAAATTAAACCCATTAGCGCATTTACTGATTTAAACCATTCTGTTGAATAATAATTATATATTAATTTAGGTATTAAAGTCCAAAATAATCTTGAAACAAATATCCAAATTACAGCGATTAGAACTAATGTTTCTCCAGTTGAATTATCATTTGTTTGTGAGGATAATTGCGTGTTATTCATCATATTATTAACAGAATGATTTTCTTTTGGATTTGCTCCATATTCATTCTCACCAGGATTGCTATCTGTTAACATTAAAATTAATAGCCAAATTGCTCCAACTATAGGAATAAATGAAATTAATATCATCCAACCACTTTTTCCAACATCGTGAAGTCTCCGTACTGCAACAGCTATGCTTGGAATAATTATTGCTAATAAATAAAGTCCATAAATTGGACCATATCCAACACCTTCAATTGCAATTCCAAGTACATTGTCCAAAATCATTGCTACAATGGCAAAAATTATATTGAATAATACAAACATCCAATATTCTTTTCTTCTTGCTCGTCCGCTAAACCCAGCGTAATTTTTTAAAACTGCTAAATACCAATTCATAATTTTTACTTTTTTATTTTCCTACTCGTATGGCTTTTCGGTTTCGCCCCGTTTTTTATGTGGTCTCTGGACTCCACTTTTATTTTTTTTTCATCAGCTATCATTATCAAAAAATGTTCCTGCTAAGTATCAGTTCACATGTCTGGTCGATATGTTGTTAACGTTTTTAAACTTGCCCATAATGGTCCCCGCATAAAAATTGGCCGGGAGTTATCCCAACTTGCTGGTCAGACCGTAGTTGGTTATTATATTTTGGTTTACTTGCTTGCCTGCCGACAGGCAGGTCATACCGATACTTGCCCCCGTCTTGATTTTACAGGATGTTAGCTGCAGCCGCATATATTTTTATTCTACTCCTCAATTATATTTTAGCTTGACTTTTTCTTTTATTATTTATTTCTTGCTTGGTCTCTGTCAAAGAGCTAGCATTATATGAAATATTTAACTTATTATCTTTTCCAATAAATAAAAGTAATGGTATTAATTCATTTATAATTGTATCCATATCATAATTTTTAAAGGAATATAATTTACCAAACTATCTTGACTTAAATTAAAAGTGACAATTAGCGATAACTCTTTTTCAATTTAAAATAAACTGTCATTATTGATCTCAAATGTCTTAATAGTTTTAGCCCAAATATTATTTTCCCTTGTATAATTAATCATTTTGCTTAATGAACTGCCCCGGGCAGAGCCTCGGTGAATTCTTTTGATTATTTATAACTGAGTAATTTATTAATTAAGTGTCCTCCATTGTATTAATATTCCCACGCAGGAAGTCAAATCATTATAATATTGCGGATTTTTTATTTCTTCACCTAAAAGAACAATTTCAATTCTGAGATTCATTGTGCGTTCAATAGAAAATTCTATCTTATTAATAAATAAATCGTCTTTATTATTATATATTTGCGTTCCGCTTTCACTATCAATCAATTTAAAATAAACCGGATAAAAAGTTTTTTCGGTACAAAATGAAATAAAATACTCACTATTGCCAAAAAATACAATTTCATAAATTCTAGTTGAATCTTTAGTAAATAAATCACTTAATGATTGGCCAAATATATCATAATACTTTCTAATATCTTTTCTGTTAACTTGAAAAGCTTCACATAATTCATTGACTGTCTTAAAACTACTATTATTTTTATGTTTAATCTTTTCATAATGACCAACAACTAAAGCCCACTTACTTGTCATAATCTGCTTTTGTGTTTTATTCATAGTAAAGTTTTATTAAGCTAATATATAAAACTGTTACCTTTATTGTGAAGAATTACATGACAGGCAGGTCATACCGTTACTTGCCCCCGCCTTGATTTTATACGATGTTGTAAGCAGTTTTAATATTCTTATACAGTTTTGGATAAAGTTAATGTAAATATGAAATCACTTCCTTTACCTTCTTCACTTTCAACTCAATCATTTTTTTCCAAAAAATCTATCAAAATAACTTCTCAGGAGCTTTTTCCTATCATTTAGAGCATCAACAGTTGAATATTATGCTGGTAAATCAATCAATCTCTCAATACTTTCATGTTTCAACCGTGTTCCATTTTCAGCATGTCCCTGTTTTATAGTAATATTTTTCACTTTATCTCCTGATCTTGTGAATTTTTAAGTTTAAGAAATTAGCTTCTTTACTTTCTTTTTCTTGATTGATAAGGCGCAATCTATCAATCAGGGTCTTTGTATTTTACACAACGTACAGAAAACCCATCCCTCTTTATATGATCATCTCTAATGACTTTAACAGATGAATTTAAGAACCTTCTGTACCAAACACTTCTACTGTTGTATTCCGTAGTACTCCAACAATTACCTGATAAATTCAAATACATAAAAATTCCATCAGCATTTCTGTATCCACCCGGCAGAACATTAAATCCTGTCAGGTTTTGGTATTCAGGGTAATCTGAATTACCTATAGCCCCTTCATTCTCAGAAAAAATCCACCCTGTTGTCGAAGTCATCGCTTTTCCAATCCTGTTATAAGTTTTTCTGTCATTGTCAACGTCAATGGATCCATCATAAATATATCCGTTATTCTCTAAATAGATTTCTAATTCTGCCCATTCTTCATCAGATGGCACATGCCAACCTTCGGGACAAATTTTACAGGTATCAACGGTAAACCAGTTGTACAATGCGCCATATTCACTTTTATTATTTTCATCATTGTTATACCAACAATATCCGGGCGTACTAAGTTTGGACCATTCCTGATTATCCGGAACAAAAGGAATTTTTGACCCATCGTTGAATCTGGTTGACTTGAGGTTCTCCGCCATCCAAAGCTGCTCACCAATGCATATAACAGCATAAGAATTGCCATCAATATCCTGTACTTCTTTTGGGATTGCATCATCTCTTTTTTCACAGCTTGTTAATATTATAAATAAGAAGATAACCGAAAACAACCCTTTAAAAATTATATTATTCGTCTTCATTAATTTTAAGATTTAGTTACTTATAGTTACAAATTTAAATTTTTATCACAGAATAGGGTTCGGATTAAGGATGAATTTTTAAGATCATAAATCCCGAACAGCTATTGCAAGACTTCTGTTAAAATTGCACACAACGGTCCTCGTGTAAAAATTACCTTCGGTGAGCTCGCATACCTAAAGGTATGGCTCGGTTGGGCGGGTGTTATCCCGACAAACTTGCCTGCCTGCCGACAGGCAGGTCATACAGATACTGCGCCCCGCCTTGATTTTACACTATGTTAGCGATAGTTGTTAATTCTTTTTATCTATCAATATTATTTTCAATTTTAACCTTAGCAATAAATCCATTTTGATTTATTCCCTCACTTGAAATAAAAATATCTCCTTTAGGTGAAAAAATTATTCCTTCTGGTTTTGGAAAATCGTTTTTATCAAGTTCAATAAAGCTTTTGATTTTTCCTGTTATGTCAATTATTAAAATAAAAGAATGAATGCCATCGGTAATGTAAATGTCAGATGTTATTGGATGTATGGCAATATCAGATGGAAGAAATACTTCTTTTTTCTTTTCGAAGTTCTCTTTTATTATTAGAATGCTTGAAAGGTCAATTTCATAAATAGGCTTGTTAATCATTTTTTTTGTAGAAAGGTCAAATGAGTATATGCTTTGTTTTGTTGGTGCCTGAAGGTCAGGTAGTCTATTAACAATGAGAAATCTTTTTTTTGTTCCATCATAGAATAATCCTTCTATATCATTGGTTTCGTTAATTGAAATTTGATATTGTTTTACAACTGGTATTTTTAAAGATGTGCAAATTTCAAAAATATATCCATCTGAACGCATTACATAATAAGTGTCGTCCGTTTTGGTAATTGCTTCAAAGTCTCCTGAGTCAGCAAATTGAATTTGATTTTCTATTTTAGCTGATGGAATATTGTAAATGAAAATTATTCCCTGCTTATCCTGCACACAGGCTATTCTTTCTTGATCTACCCAGCAAATACCTGAAATTTCATTTAAACAGTTTGGCATCTGCCATTTTGTAATTATGGTTATCTTTTCTCTGTGTTTATTATTATCGTTTTCATTGGAATTACTGTTTAAGCAAGGTCTAGAAAATGAAGTAAAATATACTAAACCTAAAAACGATACTAAAATAATTGTTGTTTGTTTCATTTTAATTCTCATGTTTAATGTTTTTGGTCTCACAATTATCGCTAAATTCCTCGTGTAAAATTTGGGCGGGTGTGAACCCTACAAACTTGCCTGCCTGCCGACAGGCAGGTCATAATACAACCGCTGCCCGGCTTGGTTTTATGCGGTGTTAGCAAATGTGGCAATACCTATAAATTATTTTATTAATATCTTTTTTATTATTTGGTAATCTGATAATTGAATGGTAATTAATACTAATCCTTTATAATGTAATTTTTGAATATTTACTCTACCGTTATCAATATCTGTTGATGTTAAAAGGACTTTCCCGTATATATCTGTCAAGTAAATACTTTCTATTTTTTTATTAGTTTGACTCTCAATAAAGAATATACCTTCAGTTGGATTAGGATAAATTATAATTATATTTTCAATAATCTGAGGATTAAATATCTTTAATGGTATTAAACTTTCTATTTCAATTACATAATAAGTTTTTCCATTAATATCTTGCTTAATGTTAACAGTTCCAATTACATTTAATGAATCACCTATATTAATAGTATCGTTATTTATAACAAGAATTAAATCTTGTAAAAAACCATTAATTGAAATAAAGTAATTAATGCTATCTGTCGTTAATGCAAAATTAACCCCTGGTAAGCAAGGATCAGTTAGACATGGATTATCAATACCATTTACTATTCCTTTAATTATATCTTGTTTTTGACCATATATTGGATTTATTATTAGGAATAAAAATCCTAATACCAAAAAAAAATTCTCATATAATAGAATTTAAATTTTTGAATTTTTCTCAAATAAGGAAATGCGATTTTGCCATTTTTGCTAACGGTTCGCGCATATGTGCGGGTACAGCATGTGTGTTCGCCCTGAGCGTAG
>CAZBZX010000107.1:0-11939 GCA_964496465.1 uncultured Bacteroidales bacterium | reverse complement strand
TTTGAAGATTATGCCTCTGCAGGTTTTAAAACTGTTAGAATACCTGTAAAATGGGATGGACATACAAATCAATCTTCACCATTTAATGTTAATATAACCTGGATGGATCGAGTTGAACATTTAGTTGATGTGGCATTAGCACAGGGTTTATTTGTGATAATTAATGCTCACCATGAGGATTGGTTAAAAGTAAATTATGAAGGTGATAATATTCTTCGATTTGATAGTATTTGGAGTCAGATTTCCGAAAGATTTAAAGATAAATCGGAAAAACTGTTCTTTGAAATTATAAATGAACCCCGTACAGGTGATGATGAAGGTTTAACTCAATCTGAAATTGATGGTCTTAATGCCAGAATACTTGAAATTATCCGTAAAAATAATCCTACACGAATCGTTATATATTCTGGTAAAGGTTGGACTAGCTCTACAGATATGATGAATGCTGAAATTCCTGATGATGAATATATGATGAGTTACTATCATTCCTATGATCCATGGAATTTTGCAGGTGAAGGAACGGGTAATTGGGGGTCTGCTAGTGATATCTCAAATTTGAAAAACTCGTTTAATACGGTTAAAACATGGTCAACCCAAAATAATGTAAATGTTTTGCTTGGGGAATGGGGTGCAGTGCGTTCATGTGACTTTAATTCAAGAATGAGACATTATTATCAATATACCATGAATATTATTGAAAACGGTTTTGCAAATGCTGTATGGGACGATGGGGGTAATTTTGGCATATATGATCGCAAGGATAGAACATGGGATTTTCCAAAAGATATTATTATTCATTCTCATCCTGATGGTCCATCAACTTTCAGTATTTCATTCAATGACGATACTACAGCAATTGATTTAGCATGGACAACGATGTCATCTAATCAGGATAGTATTTATATTGAGAAATTATTTGGAGTTGATACAGGATTTGTAAGAATTGCCTCTTTAGCTGGAGATATACAGGCATACTCAGATACAGATATTGATTCTACCGGATATTATTATTATCGTGTAATTGCTCATTATATTGATTCTACTGAGTATTATTCATATCCACAGCGTATACAAAAGATTCCTACGGAACGTTTCCTATATAATGATATACCATTTGCTATTCCTGGTATTATTGAAGCAGAAGAATATGATAGTGGTGGGGAAGGCTTAACATATCATGATTCTGAAGAAGAAAATATTCCGGGTGCTTTCAGACCTGATGAAGGAGTAGATATTGAAGCTAAAACCGGGGGAGGATTCCAGGTTGCTTATATTGATAACGGTGAATGGATAGAATATACTATTGATGTTGAAAAAGATACATTTTATCGGATAACCGCTTATGTTGCCACTACAGAGTCAAATCATTCATTCAGAATTAAATTTAATAATGGTACCACAAAATCTTTTGATGTGCCTAATACAGGTGATTGGCAAACAGATGATACAGTTTCCATAGTCATGGAACTAGAATCAGGTATACAGATAATGAGAGTTGAGATGATTTCTGGTCCGTTTAACTTAAATAAGTTGGTTTTTGAATTTGGACCACCAATCGTTTCATCACAAACACCTGAGAGTATTGATAAGGATATGATGCATGATGGTATAAAAATTTATCCAAATCCAGTTTCAAATCAGTTATTAATTCAATGTAATGATGATATAATTAATCTAATTGACATTTATAATTTGAATGGGGACTTGGTATATAAGGAAGTTATACAATCTGCTAAATCAATTCTTAATATTGAACAATTCGAACCTGGAATGTATATTTTTAAGGCTCGAACAAATAATACAATATTTATTCAAAGATTTATTAAATATTAAATATAAAGTATTAAAATTCAATGAGCTAAATCAAATGTTATATTAATATTTATTTTATGCCTCTCACCTGATGTTAATTTCTATCTTTGTTTTATTGAATTGAACCATGAAATTTGAACAATATCACATTGCCGATGGAATTAAAACCAGTATTTCTAAACTTGGATATAAAAAGCCAACTGATATTCAATATAAATCTATTCCCCCAATATTAAAAGGGGAAGATGTACTTGCCATTGCACAAACTGGTACTGGAAAAACTGCAGCTTTTGCAATACCAGTTTTACATATTTTACAAGAACGCAAAATTACTGGCCGTCCTGATGGTGTGAAATGCTTGATTATGGTGCCAACACACGAATTGGCTTTACAAACAGAAACAGTCTTTAATACATTGGGCAAGCATACTCGCATTACTTCATATTGTATTCATGGTGGAGTAGATCAGGATCCTCAGATTAAGCAACTGAATAAAGGAGTAGACATATTAATTGCCACACCTGGCAGAATGTTTGATTTTGTAAGTCAGGGTGTGCTTAATCTGCAGCGGGTTGAAATATTAATATTAGACGAAGCGGACCATATGCTTGACCTGGGATTTATTAAAGACATACAGGATCTGATGCGCCATCTTCCCAAAAAACGGCAAACACTTTTCTTTTCAGCTACTATAAATGAAAAAATTAAGAAGCTTGCTTATTCCTTAGTCATTAATCCTATACGCATTCAAATTTCACCTAAAGATCCGGTAGCAAAAAATATTGAACATGCTGTTGCCTATATTGAAATGGATGATAAACGATTCTTTTTAGAGAATTTTATTCATAATAATCCAGATCAAAAGGTATTACTATTTGTTAGGACCAAAATTAGGGCAGAAAGGGTTAAAAAAGCACTTGAAAGGGTTAATATAATTAGCGATACAATTCATAGCGATAAAGAGCAAAAGGAACGTGAGCGCGCAATGAAAAGTTTTAGGACTGGAGATTTAAAAGTGCTTATTGCAACAGATGTCAGTGCACGGGGAATTGACATACCAGATGTTGAGTTTGTTATAAATTATGATTTACCAGAATCTTCAGAAACCTATGTTCATCGAGTTGGTCGATCAGGACGTGGAACGCGGAAAGGACAGGCAATTTCATTTTGCAGCGAAGAAGAAAAAGAAATGCTTTCAGAAATTGAAACTAACCTGGGAAAACCAATTCAGCGATTAGAAATATCAAAAAAGGAATATAATCTCACACTTGACAAATTAATAAATAAACAAAATGATTGGCAGACATTACTAGATGAAGCCGCAAAAGAAGATATAAAGCGCAAAAAAAAATCATAAAGAAAAGGAAAAAATAAATACATATATTTTTTTATAAATAGTTATATACTACCTGGCTCTGCCAAGGGCAATATCAATTTTAAAAATTTCTATATTTTAAAATGCTCCAAATATTGAATAATTTTAGTTTTTTGACTATGAAACTGCTATTATCTAAAACAAACTTATATATTTGTTTCTTTTGATTTTTAAAATATAAATTCATTACTATAAATAAATTGCATAAACTGAATATTATGACAAAACAAAATTCTTTCAACATTACTGTTATTGGACTTACATTTGTAGCTACTTTAGGCGGGTTACTTTTTGGTTACGATACAGCAGTTATTTCAGGAGCTGAGAAATCAGTCCAGGCCTTTCTAATTACTAGTCAGGGATTAAGTACTTTAATTCATGGATTAACCATATCGAGCGCATTAATTGGGTGTATAATTGGCGGGGCAATTTCAGGGATTTTTGCCTCCAGGATTGGGCGTAAACGATCGCTGATGATTGCTGCTCTTTTATTTTTTATTTCAGCATTAGGATCGGGTTATCCTGAATTTTTATTTTTTCCAAAAGGTGAAGCTTCGATGGGGTTGCTATATATGTTTAATTTTTACAGAATTATTGGTGGTATTGGAGTAGGGATGGCCTCAGCTATCTGCCCCATGTATATTGGGGAAATTTCACCTGCAGATATCCGGGGGCGCCTTGTTTCGATTAACCAGTTTGCTATTATTTTTGGGATGCTGGTAGTATACTTTGTAAACTGGGGCATTGCCAAAGGAAGTAGTCTTGAATGGATCAATACCGTCGGATGGAGAAGAATGTTTTTATCTGAATCTATCCCAGCGGGATTGTTTGGTATTTTGTTGTTCTTAGTGCCCGAAACGCCACGTTATCTTTCGCTTACCAATAGAGATGACGAAGCTTTAAAAATACTAACCAAAATTAACGGTATAAATAAAGCGAAAGAGATACTACAGGAAATTAAAAATACGATTGAACACCATTCAGGAAAATTATTTTCTTATGGTAAAATGGTTATTATAATAGGTATTTTGCTTTCAGTTTTCCAGCAGTTTGTTGGTATAAATGTTGCCTTATACTATGCCCCCCGGATATTTGAAAGTATGGGAGCTGGTAAAGATGCATCAATGATGCAAACCGTTGTAATGGGCTTGGTGAATGTATCTTTTACTGTGCTGGCAATTGTTACTGTTGATAAATGGGGTCGCAAACCATTGTTAATGGTTGGATCCATAGGGATGGCTGTTGGGATGTTCGCTATTTCAGCTTTAGCGTTCCTTCATATTATTGGTATAAGCACGTTAGTATTCATCATCATTTATACTGCATCTTTCATGATGTCATGGGGACCTATTTGTTGGGTATTAATTTCTGAAATTTTCCCAAACAAAATTCGTGGAAGAGCTATTGCTATTGCTGTTGCAGCGCAATGGGCGGCTAACTATTTCATTTCATCAACTTATCCATCAATGATGGAATTCAGTGGTGGGGTTACCTATGGGTTTTATGGTTTAATGAGCGTTCTTTCGTTTGTATTTGTATGGCGAATGGTACCCGAAACTAAACAAAAAACATTAGAAGAACTTGAATCTTTATGGAAAAAATAAGACTAAATTGAAATAATATTCAAAAGGCTGTGTCTGAAAAGAGATATGTCATTGCGATGACGACGTAGAAGGAAGAAGCCTGCCTACCGGCCCAGGCAGGCAATCTGCTCATAATTAACAGATTGCTTCGTCGTTCATCCCTGTCTGCCGACAGGCAGGCTCGCAAAGACGATAGTATGTTACTTTTTAGACAGCCTCTTTTTATGTATTGCTAAATTATCTTTTACGTCAAATAATATCTATTATATCCCTTGCTTTTGTCTTTCTTTTCAAAATTTCTGACTATTGTTATAGCAGTTTTTTACAAAACAGTGAATAAATTAAGCATTCTAATTTTTATAATTTATATTTGAAGTAACAACTACTATTAACTCAAACATTATTGTCATGAAGAATTATTTGATAATCTCTTTACTTTTTATATTATTTTTTTCAGGCTATTCACAGAAATACCAAAACTTTAAAGTTTCTATATACTGCAGAGTCTTTGAAGTTAAAAAAATGGGAGATACAGCCAATTATCTGATTCCTGCGTGGAATGAGATTACCAGGCAATTGAAAGTAGACAAAGTTTATCTCGAAACGCATCGCGATATGGAATTGATAAACCAAGATACATTAGATATAGTGAAAGAGTTTTTTATTAAAAGAAACATTGAAATTGCAGGAGGAATTACTTATACAATTAAAGAATCTAATAATTTTCAGACTTTCTGTTATAATAATTCAGAGCATCGCAAAAAGGTAAGAGAAATTGCAGAATTTACAGCCAAGAATTTTAATGAATTCATTTTAGATGATTTCTTTTTTACTTCTTGCAAGTCAGATGGAGCTATAAAAGATAAGGGTGACAGAAGCTGGACTGATTATAGGCTTGATTTAATGAAAGAAGCTGCGCAAACTCTTATATTACAACCCGCGAAAAAATTGAATCCCGACGTTAAGGTTATTATCAAATATCCAAACTGGTATGCACATTTTCAAGGGCTTGGTTTTAACCTTGAAGAACAACCACTACAATTCGATGGCATATATACCGGAACTGAAACCAGGGATGCTAAAGTAAGTGCTCAACACTTGCAGCCATACCTTGGCTATAATATATTTCGCTATTTTGAAAATATTGCTCCTGGTAAAAATGGTGGAGGCTGGGTTGATCCTTTTGGAATGGGTTATTATGACCGCTATGCAGAACAATTATGGATAACTGCTTTTGCTAAAGCGCCAGAAATTACATTATTTCATTTTGGACAATTAACACGTGAAATTGATTCAACATACATATCATCATGGCAAGGACAAAATACCAGCTTTGATTTTGATGAAATGATGTTGCCAGTGAATTATAATAATGAAGAATCTGAAAAGCCTTCATCCCTTGCAAGAGTGGCAGGATATTCTTTTGAGAAAGCAGATGAAATAATGGGGTTTACTGGTAATCCAATAGGTATAAAATCATATAAACCTTATCATTCCAGAGGGGAAGACTTTTTACAGAATTTTTTTGGTATGATTGGCCTTCCAATTGATATGGTGCCTTATTTTCCAGCGAATGAACAGTTAATTCTTTTAACCGAAAGTGCTAAGTTTGATAATGAAATTATTTCCAAAATTAAAAATCAATTGGTTGATGGAAAAACAGTTATAATTACTTCAGGATTGTTAAGGGTATTGCAGGATAAAGGATTGAGCGATATTGTGGAATTAAGATATACAGATAGAAAAAGCATTGTAAATGAATATACTACAGGTAGATATCAATTAGAAAAAGGTGATAAACCTGTATTAATACCACAGATAGAATATTATACAAACGATTCATGGGAAATAGTTTCTGGCATATCTGGAGCAAATGGATGGCCAATTTTGCATATGGCCGATTATTCGAAAGGTAAACTCTTCGTGTTGACCATCCCTGATAATTTTGCTGATTTGTATAACCTGCCATATGAAGTGCTGAACAAAATCAGGCAGGTGATTTGTTCTGATTTAGATGTATCTTTGGAGGCACCAGCTAATATCTCAATTTTTCTATACGATAATAATACTTTCATAATAGAATCATTTCTTGATGAACCAGTTGATTTAATCGTACTTACTGATGAGAAATTTCCTAAAATTACCGATTTAAAAACAAATGATGAGACAATAGGTGAGTTGCGAACTCCAATGAGGAGCTGGAGAGGAGTTAAAAGTGAGTCGAAAAATGTTTTTAATGTAAACCTTAAGCCTCATTCATTCAGGATTTTTAGATATGAAGAATGATAATCAGATAATTGAAAAATCAAATAAATAACATAATAAGAGAAAAAAATCCATCTGCAAAGCTATGCAATTACTCATAAAAATTGCATTAATTAATACCATTTTTTTACGCTATACTGTTATAAATTCCCAACAAAGAGTGAAAAAGAAATACTAAGTATAACTTTTATACTTAATCCTCAATAAATTGAAAAACAAGAGGTTAATATACTATAAATAGGAGAGAAGGCTGTTGATTTTAACCTTCCGAATGTTTCAGGGAAATATATATGCAAAGTGATTTTGATAAAGCCGATGTTCTTGTTATTATATTTTCTTGTAATCATTCAAAATTTTATAATGAAAAGATATTATTAATCTTTAAGTTATTTGGAAATAGTATGCTTTTATTTTTAAGATCAATAACTAAATTGTATAATCCAATAATTAAACATATCTTTGTATCTAAATATATAGATATTTAAAATGGAATTTAAACAATTAGAAATTAAACCAAAGTATAGCTGGTTGAAAAGAAATTTAAAGTCAAAACAAAACAGAAAATCAGCATTATTTATTGCGATTGGTGCAATAGTTGGAATATCTTTCTTTTATATCACTCAGGGAAAGTACCTGGATGTTATTTCATCTGGTCAAATAATAAAAAGCATGCTGGTAGGAGGATTTTTCGGATTCTTCGTAACTAACAGTCCATGCGCAAGGGGTAGATGTTAATAGAAACCAGAATAATTAGAATTATACACATTAATAGTTACAAGAAACACATAGTGTTAGCTTTGATACTTTTTTTAAAACATTAATAATAAATTAATTAAAAAACTATACCTAAATTAAATAATGAAGTATTATCGAAATTTATTTAAGGATAGTTGTTGAATGTATTCATAAAGATGTAAACTTTAATTTCACTGATTCAATTCCTTTTTAATAGAGAGCTGAATTTGTTTAACTAGTTCATCAATATTCTTATCCTTCGGTTCAACAGGATCAAGGACTGTGTATGTAATCTTTTGACCAATTTTCAACCGAAATAAACCTTCATTCATAAACTGGCTGTGTCCATCAATTACAAATGGTATAATAATGGCCGAGGGCGCTGCTTGCAATAATGTGTTAATACCTGCAACCTTAAATTCCTTTACTATCCCGTTTTTACTTCTAGTTCCTTCGGGAAAAATGCTTACAGCATAATTGTTCTCCTCAATTAATTTACCTAGTTTATAAATTTCTTTTACGGCCTGTGCTTTATTCTTTCTGTCAATTAATGCGGATTTTCCATGTTTCAAGTTATAGGATATACTTGGATAATATTTACCCAATTCAATTTTTGAGATAAATTTTGGGTAACACTTTCTAAATCCCCAGACAATTGGTGGTATATCGAACATACTTTGGTGATTCGAAATAATAATTATTGGCCTGTTTTCTGGTATTTTTTCAAAACCAATAAATTTTAAGCGACAAGCTAATATGTAATGTCCATTTATAAGCAATAAGTTCAATAATTCCACTGTTTTCTTCCTTGCAATATCGCCAAATAAATAGTGAGCTAAAACCTGAAGTGGATGGAAAATTAATAGCATTAAGCTATAATAGATATGAAAAATAGGGGAAAGCAAATAGGCAAGTATCTTACTCATAGACTTATTTCAGTTATTATTACATAAAGGAACAAATTTTACTTAAAATACAAACGAAGTTTATACTAAATATTAACCTGATTATAAATGGAAGAAAATGTATTTTTTTTCAATATATAAATAATTGGTTTATAGTGATTTTATAAATTATTATAAAAATAATGTAAAAAATATTAGACATTATGTAAAAAATATTTATCTTCGTGTCGATAATATTTAACATTAAGTATAAAATAATTGACAAATGGAAAAGAATTTTTTTAATAAAGAGAAAGAAGTAATGACTACTATTACTAGTTTATTGCTGATATTTATTTGCTACATCTGGTATGTATATCAAAAAAAGGTGATAAATAATCCCGAAATAATCAATGATTTACAATTCTGGGGAAAATCATTTTTGCTAATGATCCCTATTATGATTGTGGCATTAATTCTCATTTTTATTGTATTTGCTATCATTCATAAAATTGTAACCAACGAGGAGATTAACACCTTAACTGATGAAATGGATAAGTTAATAGAATTAAAAGCTATTAAACGTTCTCGATGGATAAATTCATTAGGTTTTATTCTGGCAATGGCTTCACAGGCCATTGGTAAACAACCATGGGTGATGATGGCTATTTTAATTTCTTCGGCAATTTTAAGTAGTATGTTTGAAGGTATTATAAAAATTTATTTTTATCGTAAAGGAGTTTAAAGATGGGAAAATGTTTAATAAGTAATAATATTCGAAAGTTACGCTTCCAGACTGATGAAATGACCCAGCAGGATTTAGCAGATAAAACAGGTGTAACAAGGCAAACCATTGTAGCCATCGAAAATGAAAAATATTCACCAACCCTGGAATTAGCTTTCCGTATTGCCCGTGTTTTCAAGGTACCACTGGATGAAGTTTTTTCTTATAATCCTGAAAATAAATAAATTAAAAAATGAAAGCAGTTATTTGTCCGAATTACGGTCCGCCCGAAGTTTTACAATTGAAAGAAGTAAATAAACCAGTACCAAAAGAAGACGAAGTTCTTATTAAAATTCATGCTTCCGCAGTAACTAATAGTGATATATTTATAAGGGGATCAAAATTACCTATACAGGTTTGGATTCCTATGAGACTATCTATTGGCATATTAAGACCAAGAAAATCAACTATTGGATTAGTATTGGCTGGTGAAATTGAAAAGACGGGTAAAAATATAAAGCGTTTTAAACCAGGAGATAAAGTATATGGAATGAGTGGATTTACGTTGAGTGCCTATGCCGAGTATATTTGCTTAAAAGAAACCGATTCAATACATGGATGTATATCTAAAATGCCCACTAATATTTCTTACGAAGAAGCAACAGTAGCTAATTATGGTGGTTTGCTTGCCATGCAAAATCTTGAATTAGGAAATATCGAAAAAGCAAAAAGGGTTCTGGTTTATGGCGCTTCAGGAACAACCGGTACAATGGCAATACAAATAGCAAAACATTTTGGAGCAAATGTTACTGGAATTTGCAGTACCACAAATCTTGAATTGGTAAAATCGTTAGGTGCTGATGAGGTTATTGACTACACTAAGCAGGATTTTATTCCAACCGAACTAACCTATGATCTAATTCTTGATGCTGTTGGTAAGGCAAAAACTTCAACATTGAAAAAAGCATGCAAAAAGGCATTAAATCCTAATGGAAAATTTGTTTCTATTGATGATGGAGCCTTAAAGCTGGATTCAACCAGGCTCGATAGAATTAGTAAGATAATAGAAAAAGGAAATATAAAATTTGTGATTGATAAAGTTTATCCTCTTGAACAAATAGTTGAGGCACATAAATATGTGGAAACCGGCCATAAAAAAGGCGGAGTAGTTATTAAAATAATGTAAAAAAATAATTCACAGAGAAGCCAGATTCTAACTAAATATAAAGTTAAAAATATGAAAGCAGTAATTTACACCCAATATGGACCACCTGAAGTTTTGCAATTGAAAGAAATTGAAAAACCAATTCCTAAGGATAATGAAGTATTAATTCAAATTAAAGCGACCACAGTAACCTCAGCTGAAATTATGATGCGTATAGGTAAACCTTACTGGGGAAGAATTATTCTTGGATTATTTAAACCTAAAAAAAAGTATAGGATTTTAGGTATTGAATTGGCTGGAATTGTTGTATCAGTCGGGAATAATATAACACGATTCAATATTGGCGATGAAATTTTTGGATTCACAGGTTTTAAACCCGGTGCTAATGCTGAATTCCTATGTTTACCAGAGAAAGCTTCATTAGCTTTAAAATCACAAAACTTATCATGGGAAGAAGCTGCAGCTTCAGTTGATGGTGCATCAACAGCATTGTTTTTCCTAAAGGATAAAGCCAAACTACAACCTGGTCAGAAAGTACTAATAATTGGCGCTTCAGGGAGTATTGGCACTTTTGCCGTACAACTTGCCAAACACTTTGGAGCAGAAGTTACCGGGGTATGTAGTACAAAAAACATTGACTTGGTAAAATCATTGGGAGCTCGTCATGTTGTAGATTATAACAAAGTCGACTTTACTAAAGAAAGTGATAAATACGATATAATATTTGACACGGTTGGTAAAAGTTCGTATTTAAAATGCAAATCTGTTATAAAGAGAACAGGAATCTATTTACCGACAGTTGGATTAATTAACTATATTCTTATGTTATGGACTGCTATAATTAGTAAATTAAAAAATAATTCAACGAAAAAGGTTATTTATGGTATGTCCGTTGAGAAAAATCAAGCACTTGTTTTTCTAAAAGATCTTTTTGAAAAGGAGAAGTTAAAACCAGTTATAGATAAAAGTTATCCATTAGAACAAATCGTTGAGGCTCATAGGTATGTTGATAAGGGACATAAAAGAGGAAATGTAGTAATAACCATGGAAGTAGATAATAACAAGCAGTTTTGAATTACCAACTAATTGTAACTAATACATAATTAATCGCGTCATAAAAACTAATAAATTTTTAATAAAATAAATTATGAGGAAAGTAATACGGTTTGGAGAAAAAGTGGAAAACTATAACATTCCTGTTTTAAATGAACGGGAAGTAAGGGCATCTGCGGGAATATTATTTTTAGCTATGTTCATGTCGTTAATGTTAATTCTATTTAAAGGAAATTTTGTACCGATTAAATATATGATTACCTTGTTTCTTACTGATTTTCTAATTCGTGTTCTTGTTAATCCTAAATACTCACCAACTTTGATAATAGGCCGATTGATTGTT
>CAZBZX010000106.1:0-11999 GCA_964496465.1 uncultured Bacteroidales bacterium | reverse complement strand
TAAATCCACCTCAGGCAGGGATTCTTGGAATGCATAATATAGTTGAACGTCCGGTTGCTGTTCAGGGTAAAGTTGAAATCAGGCCTATAATGTACCTTGCCCTGTCATATGATCACAGAGTGATTGATGGTAGAGATTCTGTAAGTTTTTTATACAAAATAAAAGAATTAATTGAATCGCCATATAAAATGCTTATTGAAGGAATTGATCCTGAAAAAAAATTGCTCGGATTGTAATATTTTAAAAAAAATTCACTTTTCATTTCAGATTTTGTAAATTAGGTGAATTAATTAACCCATCATCTATTTTGCTATGAAAAAATCAGCTATCATTTTTGGGGCAACAGGCCTGATTGGCAGAAATGTTGTTAAACGACTCATTGTTGATGATCGATATAATAAAATTATTGCTTTTACTCGTCGTGAATTAGAAATTAAACATGAAAAGATTGAAGAAAGAATTGTTGATCTTTTCAATATTAAAGATCATTCTGGTGAGATTAAAGGTGATGATTTATTTTATTGTATTGGTACCACTGCAAAGAAAACTCCGGATAAAGAAAAATATAGAGAAATAGAATATCAAATTCCTCTCAATATTGCTAAAATAGCTACTAAAAATGACATTAAGAACTTTGTTATTTTATCCAGCATTGGAGCAAATGCCATGAGCAAAACTTTTTATTTAAAAAATAAAGGTGAACTGGAAGATGTATTATTGAAACTAAGCTTGAATAATCTTGTGATATTACGACCTTCATTATTAATAGGGAAACGTAATGAATTCAGAATATGGGAAGAATTTGGTAAAAGATTGTCTATGTTAATTGGATTCTTAATGATTGGTAAATTAAAAAAATATAAACCAATAAGAGCAAGCGATTTAGCAAGTTGTATGATTAAAATGGCCAATATACCGATAGAAAAAAAGATTTTTGAATGCAATGAATTATTGGAAGTAGTTAAAAAAGGCAATTAATTTTACAGATTTTGAATTTTCGGATTTTATATTTAATACTATTTATTTTATTTGAGATTTAATTATAAATCTAATGAATGAAATCATTTAATAGTTTTATTGATTTTGCGAAAGCACGGCAAAGTGTTAGGGAATACTTAGATAAACCAGTAGAAAAAGAAAAAGTTGAAAGATGCATAGAGGCAGCCCGGTTAGCGCCATCAGCATGCAATGCCCAACCCTGGAAATTTATTATCGTTGATCAGCCAGAATTAAAAAATAGAATAGCAGATCAAACATCAAATAAACTTTTACCATTAAATCATTTTACAAAGCAGGCCCCTGTACATGTAATTGTTGTGATGGAAAAAGCAAATTTGACTTCAAACCTTGGGTCTAAAATAAGAGATAAACATTTACCCATGTTTGATATTGGAATAGCCGTTGAGCATATTTGTTTGCAAGCTGTTGAAGAAGGTTTAGGAACTTGTATTTTAGGCTGGTTCAATGAAAAGGCAATTCAGAAGTTATTAAAAATACCTACATCAAGAAGAATTGCTTTAATTATTACATTAGGATATCCATCAAAGATTGAAATAAGGGAGAAAAAAAGAAAAACCATTGATTCAATTATATCTTATAACACATACATGGAAAATTAAAATAGTGGTTTAATCTAATTCTTTCAATAATTCAGCACAAATGATTTCAGAAGCATTTCCTTCTCCAAATAAAGATTTAAAATGCACCTCAGAACTTTGGATAAAGTTGCCAACAGCGTTCAGAATTTTATCAATATCAGCATCCACAAGCTTTCCTGCCATGTTTTCTATAATTTCAACCCATTCAGTCTCATTTCTTAATATAATGCTTGGTACTTTATAGAAATAGGCTTCTTTTTGCACTCCTCCAGAATCAGTAATAATAATTTTTGCATTATTTTCTAAAACAGTAATATCAAAAAATGATACTGGAGAAATAAGCATAATTCCAGTATTATTTGTAATTGTATGATATAACTTTTTATCAAGTTTTGTAATGGTTTTCAAAGTTCTTGGATGAATAGGAATAATTATCGGAATACTATATTTATCAAATATTTCAAGAAATGCTTTAAATATATTTTCAAGCCGGTTTAAATCATCTGTATTATTTTCTCGATGAATAGTAGCTAAAATGTAATTTTTAGATGATAATTTATTTTCCTCTAAAATTTTTGATTTTAATTTAGCAGTTTCTAAAAAGTGTATACTATTATCATACATTACATCACCAGAAAGAATTAGAGCAGGATTGTCAATATGATAAGGTGAAGTATTTTCTCGAAATCCTTCCTTAATTAAATTATTAATACCAGTTTGTGTAGGAGAGAATAGGAAAGTTGAAACATGGTCACAAACAACCCGGTTAATTTCTTCGGGCATTGTTTTATTATATGATCTCAACCCAGCTTCAATATGGGCAATTGGAATTTTTAACTTGGATGCTGCAACTGCCCCGGCTAATGTTGAATTTGTATCTCCATAAAGTAAAATACAATCTGGCTTTTCATTCAAAATAATACTTTCTAAATCTTCAATCATTTTTGCAGTTTGCAATCCATGACTATTTGAACCAATTCCTAAATTATATTTAGGCTTGTTAATATCGAGCTCTTTAAAAAAAAACTCAGACATATTATCATCATAATGTTGTCCGGTATGGACAATTATTTCTTGAATTTTTGTAGAATATTTATTTTTTATCGTACGATTTATTGCTGCAGATTTTATAATCTGAGGCCTGGCACCGATAACTGAAAGAATTTTAATCATTTATAATTAAAATATTTAATCTTGGTTATTATATTTTATCATACTAATATATAGTTCTTGCCAATCTTTCCAATAATTGTTTTTATTAAATGATGAATTATGCCAAATGGAAATAAATGTCCCCTTTACTTTTTTTACTTCATCAATTGTTTTTATAATTACTTCTTTTGCTTCGTTAATTGTATATTTTTTATATTCATTTAAAGTGCCATCCATAATTGCAAATGGGATAATTTTTAAATTAGTTTTTTCCTCTTTTTCTAAATCATAATAATAGAATGGAGTGCAAGTCCCGGCCCTGAAACCAATTTCTTCAGCATATCCCATTGAAAAATCTTCCTGAATTCCTGCATTTATTAAATTTCTGTAGGTATCTGGTAATTTTAGCATTAGATAGTGCTGCCGGCTTTTTGTAATCTGAGTTTTAGTTAATTTATACAAAATATTAATTTCATCTATAATCATTACATCTTTTGAGTTTGATTGATAGGAGGGGTGTATGCCTATTTCTGAATGTTGTTTAATTTTATCTACCAGTATTTCAAATCTTCGACTCTTAACAGGAATATTTTTATCATATTTTCCATATTTACCTGCCTGAATAAAAAATATTGATTTCACATTATATTTATTATGTATTTCAAATAATTTATCATAGGTGTCAAATGGATCTTGAATTTTACCAGTCAAAATATTCCATTGTAATTTTAACTCCTTAAAATCAAAAATAGAAATACTTTTAAAAATATTTAAAAATCCCCTGATGATGCCTTTTGTATAAAAAGCATAATAAGGTACATCAACATCAATAGTAGGAATATATTGATATTTTTTTTCATTGAAATTTAGATCGTGATATTTTTTATTTAAAAGTTGTTTTAATTCCATAACCCAAATATCAACAATCGGTATATGTAAAAAGTTATATTTGAATGCCAGGCTATTCGAAGCCGGAAATCTGTTATGAACGTCCTTTTTATGTGGAAGATATTCCTCGTACCTGGAGATTAAATAAAATGATGCAGCAAAAATATCAAAAGGCATATCTCCTTTAGTTTGAAAGAATATAGGATATTCCTTCTGTTCCACCAGGATGTTTTGTTCATTTATTGTTTTTTCAAATAAAAGTGATGTTGGTTCAATTTGTAAGCTGGTTTTGAATGTATTAGTTGAGTAATTAATTTTTGGGCCAGAATATTCTTCAAATTTCTCAATATTATGAATTAGAGTAAAATGTATTCCAATAATACTACTGAAATACTCAACAATATATTGAAGTCTGTTAGTAATATGTTCTGAGTAAACATATATCATTAATTTATAAACTTTGAATACAATTTAATAACTTTTTCTTTTTCATTTTCCCAATTTAGTTCCCCGGCAGCTTTTATCAGATTTTTATTCCATATCTCTAATTCATCTGGTGAATTTAACATTTTATAAATAGTTTCAGCAATAAATTTGGGTTCATACGAATTGATAACTTTTCCAATATTATATTCTTCTATTATTTTTTTTACCTCAATCGCACTTGATGATAAAACAGGAATTCCAGCCTGAATATAATCGAATAATTTGTTTGGAAGGCTATATAAGTAATTTTTATTGTCTAATTTATCTAATGTTACACCTAAATCGCAATTCATAGTGAATTGTATCATTTCCATGTATTCTCTTTTTCCCTGAAATATTACTTTATCATTTAGATTTAATTGTTGTACCATTTCTTTTAATTTCGGTAATACATCCCCACTGCCAAGAATTAATAACTTAATATTTTGTAAATATTGCATGGCTATCACCAATTCTTCAGCACCACGATTTATATTAATCCCTGAACCTTGCAGGATAATAATTTTCACTTCTTCAGGTAAATTTAATTCTTTCCTAGTTTTTCTTTTTTTGATATTGATTTTTTCTGAAATATTTCTAATTACAATCAGGTCTTTATCATATCTTAATTTATATTCATTAGCAATTGAAGTATTTACAGTAATAATATCTTTTAATTTTGGAAATATTAATTTTTCAATTAGCAACCATATTTTTCTTATGAATTGCCTGTTTATTAACTCTGGCACTTCTGTAAAAAACTCGTGAGAATCATAAACAAGAGGTTTCCTTTTAATCTTAGATATAACGTAATTTGGAAGTAAAGTATCTAAATCATTTGAAATTAGTATATCAACCCTTGTAAATAATAAATATATAAAAAGCCGTATGTTATATGCTGCATAAAAAAATGCCTTTTTTGTAAATAATAGCCTTATCCTTTTTACTTTATAAGGCCGATCAATAGAAAGGCTGTTTTTTAATTTTCTACCAACCACTGTAACTTTAAATCCCATGTCCATTAATGTTATCGCCATTTTATGAACACGATGATCAGTAACTACATCATTTGTAACCGAAAATACTGCTTTTTTCAAACGTTTTATTTTTGACAAATATAGATTCTTACCTTAAAAAAACGGGTACAATCTGTATAAATTATATATTTTTGTTTATTATGAATGCAACTATCAAGCACAATTATTCTTTAGAAAACTATATTACTTTCCATATAAATACATTTACAAAATATTTTATTGAATTTAATGATAAAACTGAAATAATAGAATTTGTTAAAATAGAAATTAATAAATATCCAGATTATTTTATTCTTGGAGGAGGCAGTAATTTACTTTTTTTAAATCATTTTAAAGGCCTGGTCATTCATCCTAATATTAAAGGAATTAATGTAATAAATGAAAATGATGATTTTGTATTTGTAGAAGCAAAATGTGGAGAAAATTGGGATGAATTTGTTGAGTTTTGTGTAAATAAGAGATATGGAGGCATTGAAAATTTATCTAAAATTCCCGGAAATGTTGGCGCTGCACCCATTCAAAATATTGGTGCTTATGGTGTTGAAGTTAAAGATGTCATTAACAAAGTTATTGCCATTGAAATGGGAACAGGAAAAGAGGTGACTTTTTCTAATTCAGAATGCAAGTTTGGATACCGAGATAGCATTTTTAAAAATAAGTTGAAAGATAAATATATAGTTACAGATGTAATTTTTAAATTGGATAAAAAACATAAATTAAATACTGGGTATGGGAAAGTTATGGAAGAACTGAGTAAATATAAAGAAAGAAATATTTCAACGTTAAGGAAGGCTATAAATCATATTCGAGAAGAAAAATTACCGGATCCTGATAAAATTGGAAATGCAGGAAGTTTTTTTCAAAATCCTGTGATTAATAATGCTAAATATGAAAATTTAATAAATAGCTTTCCTTCTATTCCTTCATTTCCTGTAAATAATGAAAATAAAAAAATCCCTGCGGCATGGTTAATAGAGCAATGTGGTTGGAAAGGAAAACGTGTTGGTGATGCTGGAGTGTACCCAAACCAGCCTTTAGTACTTGTAAATTACGGAAATGCAACAGGTGAACAAATATTTACTTTATCTGAAAAAATAAAAGAATCTGTGTTCCAAAAGTTTAGTATCAATCTTGAAAGAGAAGTAAAAGTGATCGGTGAACAGTAAATAGTAATCAGTATGTCAGTTTATTCACTTATGAATCGTTAATTATTAATTGTGAATTGTTAAAATTCAATTAATAAATCCATATAACAATATGACAGTTTAACAATTAAAATTAAATTAACCATTATCCATTATCCATTGTCGATTTATTTATAAACCTTATTCTTATTCAAAGCGTCTTGATATAATTTCGCATTTCGATTATGTTCTTTTAGGGTTTTGGCAAAGTTATGGTAACCAGAAAAATCTTCTTTAGCACAAAAATAAAGGTAGTGATGTTTTTCATAATTTAGAACTGCATCTATCGCAGCAATTGAAGGAATACAAATTGGCCCGGGAGGTAGTCCATAATATTTGTATGTATTATAAGGCGACTCAATTTCAAGGTCTTTTAATAAAATTCTTTTTTTTTTTAAATTGCCTAAGGCAAACTTAATGGTTGGATCGGCTCCTAATTTATATTCTTTTCTTAACCTGTTAATATAAACGCCGGCTATTTTTGGCATTTCTTGATCAATTAATGCTTCTTCGTCAACAATTGATGCTAAAATGCTTACCTCTAATGGGGTTAATTTTAGTTCAATCGCTTTGTTTTTTCTATACTCTGACCAAAATCGTGTATATTCTTTATACATGCGTTTTATAAAACCGTCAGCATTCGTATTCCAAAAAAATTCGTAAGTATTTGGCACAAACATGGCCAAAATTGTCTCAGTTGAAAAATTGAAGTTAGATAAATATTCTTGATTGTTGAGGTAATTCAATAGTTCTAATGAATCAACTTCTAATTGTTGAGATATTAACTGAGCCAGTTTTTCTTTCGTTCGAACACTATTAAATAGTACATTTAAGGGTTCCTGATTTCCCGATCTTAATAAATTTATTAATTTATTGTTTCCCATTTTTCCATCAAGTTTATATCTTCCTGGATAAATATGATTTGGGAGGTTTTTTTTCTCAGCCAATTTTTTAAAGGAATTAATATTTATTAATAAATCTTCTTGTTTAATTATATCTATTAATGTATTAAAATTGGATCCAGTGGGTATTTTTAAATAAACAGTATCTTTATTCTTAATTTTTAAATTTGATTTAAACGCCAAAAAATAAAAATATAAAAATATGGATGAAAAGCTCAGAAATATAGCAATTCCGATGATCAGGATTATTTTTTTATTAAAAATTATTTTTGAGGTAAATTTCACTTTGCTTTTATTGAAATAATATATAATATTACATTATAAATTAGGTAGTAAAAATATATTTAAAATTGGTATTTTTAAATTGATTTTGTAATTTTAATATAATAATAAAGATATGGCAAAAAATAGTGAGTATAAAATATTAATCGTTGATGACTCTTCTGTCAATAATTATTTACTTGAGAATATTCTGGAAGAAAAAGGATATAAATTACAGATAGCATTTGATGGAAATGAAGCCTTATCAATATTAGAGAATGACCCACCTAATTTAGTTCTATTAGATATTATGATGCCTGGAATAGATGGTTACTCCATTCTTGATAAAATTAATAAAAGCGATAAATTAAAGGGAATTCCAGTTATTATGGTTACTTCGAAAAGCGAAATGACTGATAAGCAAAAAGCTTTTGAAATAGGAGCAATAGATTATATTGTTAAACCTATTGAAATAGATGATTTGCTTAAAAAAGTTGAAAAAGCATTAAATAACTAACAGTTTTAAAATTTATTATTTATAGAATTTCCTTAATTATTAATCATCTCATTTTATGGAAAATATTAAGAAGATTGCAAAAATGATTGATCACTCTTTACTTCATCCTACTTTAACAGATAAAGAACTAAAAGAAGGTTGCGAATTAGCAAAGAAATTTAACGTTGCTTCAGTTTGTATTAAACCTTATGCAGTTAAAAATGCGGTTAATTGGCTTGAAGGTTCTGATGTACTAGTTGGTTGTGTCATTGGGTTCCCTCATGGAAATTCCACTATTGATGTGAAGACTTATGAAACCGAGCAAGCTATTTTAGATGGCGCAGTTGAAATTGATATGGTAGTAAATATTGGGAAAGTGTTAGGCGAAGATTGGAATTATGTAGAAGAAGAGATAAAACAAATAACTACGATAACAAAGAAATACAAAGCAGTTTTAAAAGTGATATTTGAGAACGATTACATGCCTGAAGATAAATATAAAATTAAGCTTTGTGAACTCTGCACAAAATATGAAGTGGAATATGTGAAGACTTCAACCGGATATGGATTTAAGAAAGATAAAGACGGATATTATTATTATGACGGAGCGACTGATGAAGATTTAATTTTAATGCGGAAATATTCAGGATGTCAGGTAAGAGTAAAAGCTGCTGGAGGAATTCGTACATTGGAAGACGTTATAAGGGTCCGTGATTTGGGCGTTTCCCGAATTGGCGTTTCTGCGACGGAAAGTATTCTTACTGAAAAATAAAAGTAAAATCTAATTTATAATTTCATAATGAAATTCTTCGTATTCCTGAAGGTATAATATTTTACACCCAAGAACACGAAGTTTTCACAAAGATTAAAATCTAGCTATTCTTTCTTACAAGCTTCATATATATTTTCAAACAAAGCAGGTAAATCTTTTTCAGTTACGCAGGAAAAAGCTAACCTGAAAATATTATTTAAATTAATGATTCCTGTTGAATACTCATCAATTAAAACTTTTCTTATTTTCTCACCGTCTAATCCATCATTTAATCTCAGGCACATAAAATATCCTGAATTCACAGGTAAAGGTTTAAATACTTCATTAAACTTTTTATCCTTTAATATTTCCTTAATTTTATTAAATCTACCCTGAAGAATAGCTCCTTTTTCCTTTTTTTCCTGCCAGTATGTTTCACTTTCAAAAGCATTAAGTAAAAGTGATTGTGATAAGTTACATGAATTAGAAATATTTCCCCTTACTGCTCCTGCGGTTTTATTCTCAAGCGCTGTGTAAAGCTCTTTATTGCCACCTTTTATAGCATAAGTAATAAATCCAACCCTGAAACCCCATACATAGTCTTCTTTAGTTGGACCATCAGCTTTTACAGCTAAAATATTTTTATGTAAGTTTGCTAAATATGTGAAAATTGATTGTTTCTCAATACCTTCTTCATATACTAATCCAAAATAAGCATCATCGCATATTACAATTAATTTATTTCCTTTTTCAGCAGCTTCATTAATTATTTTTATAACTTCTTTTACTTCTTCAATTGTTGGAGTATACCCAGTTGGATTATTTGGAAAATTTAATAACAATATCTTCTTACCAATTCCCCCATTTAATAAGGTTTGTTTTAAGGCTTCAGTATTGAATCCTTTATCTGTGAAAGTATCAAAAGTATCAAATTCTGCTCCATATGCGTTTTTAAAAATTAAATTGTAATTACCCCAGTACAAATCTGGTATTATCATTCGATCCCCTTCATTTACAAATAAATATCCCAAAATACTTAGTCCATGAGTTAATGCATTACTTACTACGGGCAAGCTTATCTCAATATTTTTTAAACCCGGATTTTTTTCATAAATCATTTCTTTCCATTTTGCCCTTATTTCTGGCCTGCCAAAACTAGGCGCATAAGGAAATGTTTCTTTTGGGGTAAGATTTACTTGTTTTTCAATACTTCTTAAACGCATAGGTGATCCGTCATCTTCATATGCAGCACCAATAGTTGCATTGATTTTAGTGGTTTTTGCGTCAGCTGTTTGTCCTAATATTCCTTTTTTAGGGAAAAAGATGTTTTTACCTTTTTCCGATAATAAATCCAAAATTTCAGGATTTGATTTTTGAATAATTTCGTTTAATTCTAGTGCTTGTGGATTCATTTTATGTTCTACTATTTAAAGTTTTATACAAAAATAATTATTCTTAAATATTTAAAATATTTTATATAAAAATTGTTCAAAATTGTTTATAAAATTTAAATTTTAAACTAATATTAACTTTTTAGTTAATTTTTAATAAGGCCAATATTATATTATTAAATACTATAAATTGAGATAGATATTTAAAAAAGAAATATTTAATTTATTTTTGTTTAATTTAATATTGATATTAAAAAATTATATATATGGAATGGTTTAAAAGTTTATCCCCCATTTATCAGGCTTTAGTAGCAACTATATTCACATGGTTAGTTACTGCCGCAGGAGCAGCTCTTGTTTTTTTCTTTAAAGGATTTAATAAAAAGGTTTTAAATGCAATGCTTGGATTTGCAGCTGGTGTTATGATAGCGGCAAGTTTTTGGTCACTATTAGCCCCAGCAATAGTAATGGCTGAAGAGACATATAAATTCCCATGGATTCCTGCTTTAATTGGATTTTTAATGGGTGGAGGTTTCCTTTTTGCCATTGATAAAATTTTACCACATGTTCACTTGAATTTACCTATGAGTCAGGCTGAAGGTTTATCAACAAACTGGCAGAGAAGTGTTTTATTGGTATTAGCTATAACTATCCATAATATTCCTGAAGGACTAGCTGTTGGTGTTGCTTTTGGTGCATTAGCAAGCAATTTACCAGGTGCTTCTCTTGCAGGAGCAATTGCTTTGGCAATTGGTATTGGTATACAAAATTTCCCGGAAGGAACAGCTGTTGCTATTCCTTTGAGAAGAGAAGGGTTAAGCCGATTAAAAAGTTTTTGGTATGGTCAGTTATCTGGCATTGTTGAACCAATTGCCGGAGTGATTGGTGCTATTGCAGTGATTTATGCTAAGCCGATTTTACCTTATGCCTTGGCTTTTGCTGCCGGTGCAATGATATTTGTTGTAATTGAAGAATTGATACCTGAGACTCAATCAGAGAAAGAACATTCAGATATTGGCACAATTGGCGCTTTGCTGGGTTTTGCAGTGATGATGACCTTAGATGCAGCTTTAGGATAAAAGTATTTACTAATTTAATTTACTTTTTTGTTACCTATCGAGAGGATTATTTTTTTGTTAACAAACCCTAAAACTTATTAAATACTGTTAAAACTTTTTTTCTATAACTATATTATAGTGATATTTGATCCGGGTTATAATTGGTTTTAGGTTTTAGTTGGTTTATGAAAGTCATTCTTAAAAAAGGATGGCTTTTTTTAATCATATTAATAATTAAAATTATATAGTGATTAACTTTTAATTCATCTTTTTGTTAATAAATCTTTGTTAGGGAGCTAAAAAAAAAAATTACGCCTAACGTTTTAAAAACCTGCTTTCTTCGTTTATTAATACCTTATTTATTAAAAAGGTTACCCCTAATTTTAATAATATTTTAAAATAAAATATATAATACAGTAATTTAGATAGTTATAAATGTAATTATTCATGCAATATTTAGAATAATAGGGAAATTATGAAGAAAATAGGAAATCTATATGTAAGAATTCCCGGATAAAATGTTAGCATAACATCCGGGAACCTAAACCATTAAAAAATGAAAAAAGCAAGTAGCGTTAGAATTCAATGCATGAAATTAATAGATCATATTATAAATTCTAACCAAATAAGAATGAGATTAATCACCATTTTAATTGACATTTATTAAACTACAGTAAGCTATTTAATTTTGCAAACTGTCATATTTAAAATGAAGAATGAATGTATATTAATGGATTGATATTTTTATGCCTAATTAGATAATATATAGAAATTATTAAAACTTTAAAAATTATAAATTATGAAAAAATTAACGGT
>CAZBZX010000105.1:0-12026 GCA_964496465.1 uncultured Bacteroidales bacterium | reverse complement strand
CTATTGTAATTTTTTCCTTATTGATGTCATTTATTGGAGTGATAATATTTAGAAAAAAACAATGGTTTTAATTACAAGAAATTTAAATTAATCTTAAAATTCATTTTCATTTTTTAATTATTCATTACTCATTATTGCTTCTTATTCTAAAAGTTTATAACATTGTATCTTAACTGAGTTACAATTAAAATAAAAGGTAAAATGAATAATTTATTACTATTTGGAATTTTAAGCATCCCGGTTTTCTTCTTTTCATGGCATACAATGTTTGATATAAAAAGCCATGGATTTTATCGTTTCATTAGTTGGGAATGCATAGTGTGGCTTATAACTTACAATTATAAGTTCTGGTTTGATAATCCATTAAGCTTTCAACAAATTATTTCATGGTTTTTATTGATAATTTCTGCCTTTTTGGTTATTGTTGGTGTTGTTTTAATGAAGAAAATTGGCAAACCTAAAAAAACTAGAGAGGAAAAAACGCTTTTTGAATTTGAAAAGACCTCTGAATTAGTTGACCAGGGGATTTTTAAATATATCCGCCATCCACTTTATTCTTCATTGTTGTTTCTAACCTGGGGCATTTTCTTTAAAAATATAAATATTACATTATTAATTTTTTCATTATGCTCAACAATATTCCTTTTTCTGACTGCCCTGGCTGATGAAAAAGAGTGCATAATTTATTTTGGCGATAAGTATAAAGAATATATGAAACGGAGTAAAAGGTTTATACCATATATTTTATAGTTATAAAATTGGAAATAGAATAGCACGCATTAAATATAATAAGCGAATTTTTTTTAAAATCCCTCACAACTGCATATCAGATTCCGGTCCCCATAAGCATCCTGCAATCGGGAAACAGTTGGCCAAAATTTGTTTTCTTTTAATCTGTCAACAGGAAAGGCAGCTTTTTCTCTTGAATAACTGTGTTTCCAGGAATCTGAAATAACAATTTCTGCCGTATGTGGTGCATTCCTTAATACATTATCTTCCTTATCCGCTATTCCACTTTCAATTTCTTTAACCTCTTTATAAATTGAAATCATTGCTTCAACAAATCGATTAAGTTCTTCAAGTGGTTCACTTTCGGTTGGCTCAACCATTAACGTGCCATGAACTGGAAAGGAGAGGGTTGGAGCGTGAAATCCATAATCCATTAACCTTTTAGCAATATCTGCTTCAGTAATATTCGCTGAGTTTTTAAATGATCTACAATCCAGGATCATTTCGTGGGCTACAAATCCATTAACACCTTGATAAAGTACATTATAGTAACTTTTTAGTTTTGAAGCTAGATAGTTTGCATTAAGAATAGCAAATTTTGATGCTAGTGTTAATCCTTTTTTACCTAAAAGTTTTATGTATGCGTACGATATTGGAAGAATGCTTGCACTTCCATATGGCGCTGCAGAAACGGCTTTTATTCTATTTTTTTTTTTTTCAACAAATGGATGAGATGGCAAAAATTCCACAAGGTGTTTAGCAACGGCTATTGGTCCTACTCCAGGGCCTCCTCCTCCATGAGGGATAGCAAATGTTTTATGTAAGTTTAAATGGCAAACATCAGCTCCAATTTTGGATGGATTTGTTAATCCTACTTGTGCATTCATGTTCGCACCATCCATATAAACTTGTCCGCCATTTTTATGAATGATTTCAATTATATCAACTATTTGATCTTCGAAAACTCCATGTGTTGAGGGATAGGTAATCATGATAGCACTAAGATTATCTTTATGTTCTAACGCTTTACTTTTAAGATCATTTATATCAATATTGCCATTTTCATCACATTTTACAACTTCTACCTGCATGCCAGCCATAACTGCACTAGCTGGATTAGTGCCATGCGCTGAAGCTGGAATTAAAACAATATTCCTGTTTTTTTCATTTTTGCTTAAATGGTACGCTCTAATTACCATTAGTCCGGTGTATTCTCCCGAGGCGCCACTGTTTGGCATGAATGAAACAGCATTAAATCCGGTAATCTCTTTTAAATCCTTTTCAAGCTCATTAATTAGTGATAAATATCCTTTAAGTTGACTTTCGGGAGCAAAAGGATGGATATTAGCAAATTCAGACCATGTAACAGGCATCATTTCTGTTGCTGCATTTAATTTCATGGTACAAGAACCGAGTGAGATCATACCATCAGTGAGCGAATAATCTTTTCTTTCCAACTTTTTAATATAACGCATCAATGCTGTTTCTGAAAAATTACTATTAAATACTTTTTGATGAAGTATCTTGGAACTTCTTTGAAAAACTGATTGAAAGTATATATTATTAGAAATTGAAGAAATCGGGACACTTTGGGTCGAAATCGCATTTGAAAATATCAATAGAATCTGATTTATATCTTCAATTGTAGTACCCTCACCTATACTAATTTGAACAGATTTATTGTCTGGGTAATAAAAATTTATTTCTTTTTCTTCTGCAATCTTTTTAATGTCATGAGATGAGATTGAATCTGGTAAATTAATTTTTAAAGTATCGAAAAAGTTTTTATTTTCCTGCTTGAATCCTAATTTTTTAAGATGATCATTAAGAATACCAGTTATGGAATGAATATTAGATGCTATTTCTTTGAGTTTATCAGGGCCATGATAAACGGCATACATTCCTGCCATGGTGGCAAGTAAAGCTTGGGCTGTGCAAATGTTCGAAGTGGCTTTTTCGCGCTTAATATGTTGCTCGCGGGTTTGTAAGGCCATTCGTAAGGCAGGTTTTTCGTTTACATCAAGAGAAACTCCAATAATTCTTCCGGGTATGTTTCTTTTAAACGTATCTCGTGTAGCAAAATATGCAGCATGTGGCCCTCCAAATCCCATCGGTATCCCAAAACGTTGAGTTGATCCAACAACAACATCAGCGTCCCATTCTCCAGGAGGTGTGAGTAATATTAAACTCATAATATCTGCAGCAACTCCTACTAGAATGTCTTTTTCATGAGCTATTTTTACTAAATAAGAATAATCAATTATATTTCCATCAGCTGTAGGATATTGCACAAAAGTTCCAAAAACTTTCTCACTAAAATTAAACTTTTTAAAATCACCAACTATTACATTTATTCCTAAAGGTTCTGCTTTAGCAGTAACAACATCAATAGTTTGTTTAAAAGTGTTTTTATCTAGCAGAAATTGATTTGCTTCAAGTTTTATTTTATCTCTTGATCTAACATTATACATCATGATCATCGCCTCTGAAGCAGCAGTTGCTTCATCCAGAAGGGAAGCGTTGGCCACTTCCATGGCTGTTAATTCCAATATAACGGTTTGAAAATTAAGCAAAGCTTCCAGTCTTCCTTGTGATATCTCGGCTTGATAAGGTGTGTAGGATGTATACCAAGATGGATTCTCAAGAATATTGCGCTGAATTACTGATGGAAGAATTGTCTCGTAATAACCTTGACCAATATATGATTTGAAAACTTTATTTTGAGAAGCTATTTTTTTTATTTTTTTAAGAAACTCTTCTTCGGAAATTCCATCTTGGATATTTAAATCATTTTTTATGCGTATCGATTTAGAAATCGTTTTTTCGATTAATTCATCTAATGTTTTAACCCCAATTGCATCAAGCATAGATTGAATTTCATTTTTTTTTGGACCGATATGACGATCAATAAACTGTTCAGAATTCATTGAATAAGATTTTTGGAAGTGAAACGAATAATTAAACAAATGTTAAAAAATAAAGGGAAGCAAAAAATGATTTTCAGCGTTTAAAATGAACAATTTATAAACCATTTAAAAAAGGATTATTGCTTTTCTCATATCCGATGATGGTTTCGCTTCCATGCCCAGAGTATACTTTTACATTATCAGGGATTATAAAAAGTTTATTTTGAATAGAATTTATAAGCGTATTAAAATTTCCACCTGGCAAATCGGTTCTTCCAATTCCGTTAAGAAATAAACTATCTCCAACAATAATAAAATTATCTTTTTCGGAATAAAAGCATACTCCTCCGGGTGAATGTCCGGGAGTGTGAATAACCTCTAAAGTTGAGTTACCAAATTTAACTTCTTCGTTGTCAGTAAAATATTTATCTGGTAAAGGAGGAATATCAACATCTAATCCAAAAAATGCTGCATGATCTGGCGCTTCGTTTACTAAAAATTCATCTTTTTCGTGCATTATTATTGGAATATTATATTTTTCTTTTAAAAATTTATTGCCCATAATATGATCAACATGACCATGAGTATTTAAAATTGATACAGGAGTAAGGTTATTTTTTTTTATAAATGAAACAATTATATCTTCTTCTTGGGTTGAATTACAGCCTGCATCAATAAATACACATTCATTTGTTTCATCATATAAAATAAATGTGTTTTCCTGGAAATCATTAAAAGCAAATTTTTTGATTGATATCATTATATAAGTTTTATTCAGTACCTTTTAACATAGGAACAAATGAAAACCATCCATGCTTAGTTTGAACATATTCATTTTCTCCTTTTTTTTCAATTAGCATCATTTCTTGATTATCCTGATTCCCAAATGGAATAACCATTCTGCCACCAATTTTTAATTGTTTTAACAATTCATCGGGAATTTGGTTTGCACCGGCCGTTATTAATATTTTATCATATGGGCTAAATGTTGGAACTCCTTTAAATCCATCACCAAAGAAAAATCGGGGGTGATAACCTAATTTTGTTAATAGAGCTTGAGATTTTAAAAATAGATCTTTTTGTCTTTCAATGGTAAACACGTTGGCCCCAAGCTTAATTAACACAGCTGCCTGATACCCTGATCCAGTACCAATTTCCAGAATTTTATCATTTTTTTTAATTTGTAGTAATTCAGTCTGAAAAGCAACTGTATATGGCTGTGAAATTGTTTGTCCTGAACCAATTGGGAAAGCTTTATCTTTATATGCAAAGTTCACGAAACTACTATCCATAAATAAATGCCTGGGAATTGTATTTATAGCATGAATAATTCGTTCATCAGTAATGCCTTTTTTTTTGACTTCTTCGGCTAATTTTTTTCTTAATCCTTTATGTCTGAAATTATCTTCCATAGTTAACTGGTTACAAATTTAACTTAAATTACGAATTACGTAGCCTTATATTATTAACACTTATAGGTTGATAAAACACATATGAAACGGGGACCGATAAAAAACAAAATGGTTATGTTTGTATAAATCGAAAAAGTATGATAAAGACGGTTATTTTAGGTTCTGGACTTGCTACCATTGAGCATATTAAAACTTTAAATAGTCTTTCAGCTTTTGAGATTATTGGAATTTTTGATAAAGATTTTGGTGAAGCGAAAAAATATTCGAAACAATTTAAAATTCCTTATTTAGATGATCCTGATAAAATTTTTTCTGCTGGATTAATTGATATTACTGGACAAGTGTCAACCTATTTCTCTGATCTAAAATCATATATTAAGAAAAGTGGAAATATCTATATTGAAGATTTTGGAAAACAGGATATTAGTCAGATTGAAGAATTGTATAAAATTTCAGAGGAATCACAGAGCATTTATCAATTTGGAAAGAAAGACCAGTTTAGTACTATTTTTGCAGAAACCCAGAAAGAGATTAAAAACCCTCGATTAATTCATTACTACAGACAATTAAAAGCAACTATAAATTCAACAAATAATTATATATTTAATCATTTAGTATATGATATAGATTTAGTTTTAAATTGTGTTTTAACTGATATTAAGCGTGTTTCAGTTACTGGATGTATTATTAAATTAAATTATATTGATTTTATAAATATCAGAATTGAGTTTATAAATGGAACTATTGCTGATATTTCGGCTCGAATATCTGGTGAAGAAAACAAGCAAAAGTTAAGAATTTACCAGCCCTTAAAATTTATTGAAGTTGATTTTACTAAAAGAATTTTAAATATTGAGAATTTCGAAGATAAGGATAAACCAGATGTTGCAAAAAAAAGTTTTAAAAAAGAGACTTTTATAAAAAAGCAATTTGAATATTTAGCTACTTGTATATCAAATAACAGCGAGCCTTATATAAATATATTTTCAAATTTTAATTCGTTAAAGATTGCCAACCAGGTTTACGATTCTTTAAAAATTGATAAAGTGAATTAATATTTTATAAAAGATTTTAATACTTTTGAGATTCGGATTAATGTTTGAATAGATGATGAACCCAAAACTGCACCGTTTAAAGTACCTTTTATTTGATTATTTAGCAGCAGCTTCTTCATGGACTGTTTTTTTTGTTTTCAGAAAACTAGTAATTGAACCTAAAAAGTTTGGATATGAGATTCCTATAGATTTTAATGATAAATACTTTCTTGGATTAGCTATCATACCTTTTTTCTGGTTGTTTTTGTATTATTTAAATGGTTATTACAAAGATATTTATCGAAAATCTCGACTAATCGAATTGGGACAAACATTATATATTACATTAATAGGTGTTATCATTATATTTTTTACTGTTATACTTGATGATATTATTCATACCTATAGAAATTATTATTTATCTATTTTCGGACTATTTGTTATTCATTTAATAATAACATATCTCCCAAGAATTGTTATTACTACTCGTACAATTAAAAAAATTCACAGTAAAAAAATTGGATTTAATACATTGATTATAGGTGGGAATGAAAAAGCACTTGAGATTTATAATGAAATTGAATCTCAAAAGAGATCAGCCGGAAATTTGTTTGTGGGATTTATTAACGTTCATAAAGGTGATAATTATTCTTTATCGGAACATTTACCACATTTAGGGAATGTGTCTAATATGCAAGAATTAATATGTGATAAAGATATCGAGGAAGTAATAATAGCTATAGAATCAACAGAGCATAATGAATTAGGTAAAATAATAAACAGGTTGTATAATTACAATTTAGTAATTAAAGCCATACCTGATATGTATGATATTTTAACCGGTAAAGTTAAAATGAGTACTATATTTGGCACCCCACTCGTTCAGGTAACTCATGATTTAATGCCTTCTTGGCAAGAAAAATTAAAACAAATAATGGATGTTGTTATTTCCTTAATTGCAATAATTATTTTATTACCAATCTATATATTTTGTGCTATAGGAATAAAGGCAACTTCAAAAGGGCCAATTATTTTTAGAAATGAACGAGTTGGCAAATATGGTAAACCGTTTACACTTTATAAGTTCAGGTCAATGTATAAAGATGCTGAAGAGAATGGGCCTGCTTTATCAAGTAAAAATGATGAAAGGGTTACCTCATTTGGAAGGTTTTTAAGGAAAACAAAGATGGATGAAATCCCAAACTTCTTTAATGTACTGAAAGGAGATATGTCGTTAGTGGGTCCACGCCCCGAAAGGAAATATTTTATTGATCAAATTATTGAAAGAGCACCTCATTATAGCCATCTTCAAAAAGTAAAGCCCGGTATTACATCATGGGGCCAAGTTAAATATGGATATGCGGAGAGTGTTGAGCAGATGATTCAACGGCTTAAATTTGATATTCTATATATTGAAAATATGTCGCTATATGTTGATTTTAAAATATTGATTTACACAGTTATTACTATTTTAAAAGGAAAAGGAATTTAATTACCTAAGGTTAAATTTAGAAAGTGAAGTGTAAATAGGCCCATCTGGAGTTAATGTACTTTCGAATAAATCGACCTGATTAACAGTTACTTCCTGAAATAATATATCTTGATTAAAATGGAGTGTATTCTTCAATTTGTTAAAATTTCTAATTTTTTTAATTCTGCCTATTGTCAAATGAGGTTTAAAATCGTGCTCATTTTTAAATTTAAAATCGAGGTCAATCAGGTTTCTATCTATTAATTCTTTAAGTACTATTAAATCTTCAACAGGTTTAATTCCTATCCATAAAACTCTTGGATTATTCATGTTATTAAAAATGCCTAAACCTTCAAGGTGATATTTAAATGATTTAACCTGAAGCTGTAACTTATTTAGACTTGAAGTAATTTCTGGTATTAATTCTTCATCTGTATCTCCCAGGAATTGAAACGTGATATGCAGGTTTTCTAATTCAACCCATTTAATGATTTCTTTTTTTAAATGAAATTTTATAATATCCAGTAGTTGTTTAAAATTATCTTCTATTGGAATTTTGGCTGCTATAAAAAGTCTTTTCATTGGTTTAAAAAACGAATATCTAAATTACTTAGAAATTAAACAAATGCCAAAACTATAATAATCCCATTTCATATAGAAAAATAAGCTCTTCAATAATTCTGTCATCACCCCATGGATCATATCCTGATTTTAGATCAGAACCAAACAAACGTGCAAGGGTTTGCCAGAAAAATGCAGAAACAGAACCTTTATAATCTTTTAGTATTTCATATGAAGTATGACCGGTTTCTCTGTCAATTAATTTAATAAGTAACCTTCCTTGAGAAATGGTCAAATTTTTTAATTCTCCTTCAAATTCACTCAAAATTTCTTTTTCTAGTGAATTAATATATTGTCTTTTTTCTTTTTCAGTTTCTAAGGATTTGTAATAATTATCCATTTCAGCAAATTTGTAACGCACATATTTAGCATACGGATAAACAACTTTAATATTTTTAATTAATCTTTTATATTTCCATTTATTCCACCAATTGTTTTTATAAATTTTTGGAAAAACATATACTGCATCAAGGTTAATATGAGGCATTGTGTCTTGTTCGATGTTTTTCCCTTTAATTATAAACGATTTCTCCTGACTATGAATAGGGGAAGTAAATAATACAAGTAGAAATATGTAAAATAATTTTTTCAATTAAATGATATTGAAATTAAATTTATTTACCACAAAGTTAATCGTATTCCTAATAACACAATTTTAAAGTTTTTATTTAATTATTTTATGATAAATATTGTTAAGAAAATAAAAACCCGAAAAGAAAATACTTTTCGGGTTTTTACAAATTATTTGGGTTATAGTTAATTAGTGGAGGTTTGCTTTTTTAATTTGTCCATGACTCAGTCATCCAGTTTTCAATTTCTAATTCTGGCTCTGCATTACCAAATGTATTTTCTTTTATCATCCAATCTTCAATTTCAAGTTCTTGTTCACTTTCAATTTTATCCCATTCAAAGTTTGAAGTCTCTGACGAAAAGTTTTCATTAGACATCCAATTTTCAATGTTTAGTTCTTCATCTGTTTCTTCAAATTCAATGTAAAATAAATTTGCACCAGGATTGATATAAATTTCTTCAATTTTAGGGACATTTGCTAATGCCAAAAAATTATCACTAATCCTTAAATTCATATCCTTATCAAAAATAAGAAAACATGAATCTTGTGTTGACCCTGCCAAGGAAATGGCAAATAAAAAAATTGCAAAAAGTATAATTTTAACTTTTGCTTTGAAATTTGTTTTGTGTGTTTTCATAATTACCTCCATTAATTATAGTTGTAAAGTATTTTGCATTAATTGTGCCATATTTTATAATGCAATGTAAATTAGATAATTATATTAATGAGGTATGACTTTTGAGAATGGATAAATTGAACGTTTCTGTACCTATCTGTTCGATTTCGTACAAAGTATTCATTTACATATTCATTTAAAATTGTCTTAAAAGATCTTCTTCTTGATTAATAGCATGTTGAGATCCCATTACAATCATAACTTTATCAAATTTTGTAAAAGCTTCTTTTATATTTTGAAGTGATATTTTATCTTGAAAATTCGTTTTATCTTCATGAATATCATACAGCATATTGTCATATTTATATATCCATCTAAAATCAAATTGCTCCCAGTTTAGTTTGTAACCATAATGCAATTTATATATATTTTCAACGAAAAAAATGGCAAAGAGTGTTGTTTTCTCTTTTTCATTAATATTTGTTTTATTTGTTTTCATAATTATCTACATTAATTATTGTTAATAAGATATTTTCATTAATTGTGCCATAAATTGTAACATACAGTTATTAAGGTATTTAATATAAATAAGTATTTTTTTTGGAATCGAAAAATTGAATATTTTTACACTTTATTGTTCGAATTCGTACAAGAATAATTTTTATTTTTTTCCTTCTATTACAATAACAAATTCACCTTTAATTGTTAATGATTTAATTGTAGATTTTATTTCAGATAAACTGCTCCTGATTGTATTTTCATGAATTTTTGTTAATTCTTTCGAAATTGATATTTTACGATCAGTGCCAAAGTATTCAATTAATTCATTTATAGCTTTTTCTATCCTGTAGGGGGATTCATAAATAATAATTGTTCTTGCTTCATTCGAGAGGAATTCTAATCTTTTCTTTCTTCCTTTTTTTACAGGTAAGAATCCTTCAAATACAAATTTATCACAAGGAAACCCTGAGTTTAACAAAGCAGGTATAAAGGCAGTTGCCCCTGGTAAATTCTCAATTTCAATTTCATTTTGAATGCATTCGCGAAGGATTAAAAAACCAGGATCTGAAATTCCAGGAGTACCCGCATCAGAAACTAAAGCAATGGTTTTTCCTTCTTTAATTTTAGCAATTAATTTGTCTTTTATAAAATGCTCGTTGAACTTATGATAGGAAATAAGTGTATTTTCGATCTGAAAATGGTTAAGCAAATTTTTTGTTTTACGGGTATCTTCAGCTAATATAAGGTCAACTTCTTTCAATACATCAAGTGCCCTTAATGTAATGTCTTTTAAATTTCCGATTGGCGTAGGAACTAAAATTAGCTTTCCCATAATTTAAGAATCTGGGAATTTTCTTTTAATAATTTCTAAAAAATCGATAACAACTTCATCTTCAAAGTTCCAATCAAAATTTGATTTAAGATAATTTTCTACACCTTCAAAATCTTTAGCATCATTTAAAGCTGAAATGGTTTGGTTATATAAACTCGGATTACTTTTAAATAACTCTTTGGTATATAAGAATTTATCGTTTATTCCTATCGCTTTTTTTATGTCATCAATTGGTCGGGATTGAAGTCTTGATGATACATTTTGTTTTTCATCCTTTTCTGCCATGCTTTCATTCCTTGAAGGAGAAACCTGGAATTTGTCAGCAATAGTCTCTATTTCTACTTCATCCTCTTCAGGAATAATTTCCTCATCAATTTCATCAATTTGCACAGGTATTTCAGAAATTTCTTCTGATTTTTCTATTTTTTTATCTTTATTCGTATCACGTTTTTCTTCTTTAGATTTTTCTTTAATGTTAAACTCGTTATCCGATTGATTAAACATTAACAAAACATCATATAATTTTCGTAATTTATCTAGCGCCAGATCAAATTCAATTTGCGGAACCGATGTTTTATTTTTAAATCCACTAATGATACTTTTTATTTCATTGATATCATTTATAAGTATATCGATTGTATTATTGTATTCCATGATTATTTTCTTTGCTTTTTGGGTTGTGTATTTATTTTACCTTGTTTATCATTATATTTGGTATGTAAATGTACTAAAATTTCAGAATTACAGCATTTATGGCTTTTGAAAATAATAAACATAATATAAACGCAGGGTGGATAGAAATTATTACCGGATCGATGTTTTCAGGGAAAACTGAGGAATTAATAAGGAGATTGAAAAGAGCTAAAATTGCCAATCAGAAAATTAAATTATTTAAACCAAAGATTGATACTCGCTATGCTGAAAATAAAGTAGTTTCGCATGATGAAAATGAACTTGAATCAATTCCAGTTACTAATTGTATTGAAATTTTAGAAAATATCTCAGATGAAGAAGTAATTGCAATTGATGAAGTTCAGTTTTTTGATGAGGCGATTATTGAGCTGGCTGAGAAGCTTGCAAATAGTGGTAAAAGAGTAATTTTGACTGGGTTGGATATGGATTTTCAAGCCAGACCTTTTAGTCCAATGCCACAATTAATGGCCATTGCTGAATATGTTACCAAAATTCATGCTATTTGTGTAAAGTGTGGTAATTTAGCACAATATTCACACCGCAAATCTGGTTTTAAAGATCTGGTAGAATTAGGAGAAAAAGATAAATATGAACCCTTATGCCGTTCTTGTTATAATAAAATATTATTGATTAATGATTA
>CAZBZX010000104.1:0-12042 GCA_964496465.1 uncultured Bacteroidales bacterium | reverse complement strand
GTTTAGCAATGTCGTCCTATTATATTGAAGCTGGATGTGATGTTATTGCTGTTGTAGATCCAATGACTTCACAAATAGATCCGGGCTCATTTGAAATGTTTATTACAAAACCCGCTACTGAAATATTTGATTTCATAAGAAAAAAAGGTGTCCTAAGTTCGTTTTTTGTATGCGGACATGCCCAACAAAATATTGAGATAATGTGTGCATGCAAACCTGATAATATTTCTATTGATGAAAATATTCCGCTAGAATATGTTAAAGAAATTGCTTTAAAAAATAAGGTAAGCTTTGGTGGTAATATTCAGCTTACAGTTGTATTATTAATGGGAAATCCTGAAGATGCCAAAAGAAATGCAATTGAATGTTTAGATACTGGTGGTAATACAGGATTTATTTTAGCTCCCGGCTGTGACCTTCCTATGATGACGCCTATTGAAAATTTAAAAGCCATAACAGAGCTGGTTCATGATCCATATTTACAAGAAGTTGAAAGAGCGAAAGAAAGATCTGAAATTCATATTGAATTACTAAATATGAAAGATTATGGTTCTTCTGATAAAGTTATTGTTGATATTATTACACTCGATTCGGAATCTTGCGCTCCGTGTCAATATATGGTTGAAGCTGTAAAAAGAATTGCCCCCCATTTTGAAGGATTAGTCGAATGGCGTGAACATCCAATAAAAGAGATGAAATCAATTACTTTTATGAATTCCTTATTGGTAAAAAATATTCCAACTATTTGTATAGATGGTAAAATAACTTTTGTCTCAAAAATTCCACCAAAACAGGACCTAGTTGATGCTATCCAAATAAGAATTAACGAAAAATTAAAAATAAAAATAAAATCAAGAAATGCTGAAATTTTAATTATTGGAAAAAATAAAGCAGAATGTGATGAAGTTAAAGAAAAAGTAGAACTAGCCATATTAGAAACAGGTAAAGACATTCCCATAAATATTGCTTTTGATGAAAAGACAAGAATTTCTTTTAACATTAACTCAACTCCTGCAATTATTATAACGCAAAACAAAATTAAAGCTAAAGGCGATATTCCAGGTGTTGAAATTATAAAAGAGTGGATTAAAGAATTATAAAACAATATGATATGAAAAAAATAGCTGAAAAAATAAAAGCCGGAAAAATCCTTGTTTCTGATGGAGCATGGGGTACATTTTTGCAGCAAAAAGGATTAAAACCTGGTGAATGTCCTGAATTATGGAATATTGAGCATGCAGATGAAGTTTTGCAAATTGCGCAGAGCTATATCAACGCAGGATCCGATATGATTGAAACAAACAGCTTTGGAGGAAGTAAATTTAAATTGAAATTATTTGGATTGGAAAACAGGGTTTATGAATTAAATAAAGCTGCCGCTGAAATATCCAGAAAAGCAGCAGGAAATGAAAAGCATGTTTTGGGATCAATTGGGCCAACTGGTAAAATTATGATGACTGGTGATGTGACTATTGAAGAATTGCATGAAGCTTTTAAAGAGCAAAGTATTGCTTTAGCAGAAGGTGGTGCTGATGCGCTTGTGATTGAGACAATGAGCGATCTTGATGAAGCAAAAGCGGCAATAAAGGCTGCCAATGAAAATACAAATTGTGAGATTATTTGTACTATGACCTTTGAAAAAGCAGAAGATGGTCAATTTTATTCTATGATGGGTGTTACTCCACAACAAATGGTTGAAGAAATTATTAATGCAGGTGCACAAATTATTGGAGCTAATTGTGGAAACGGAGTTGAAGGTATGATAGGTATTACAGATGAAATTAGAAAAATTGATAAAAATATTCCTGTTTTAATCCATGCAAACGCAGGTATGCCAATTTATAAAGATGACCAGACTATTTTTCCAGAATCACCAGATGAAATGGCTGGTTATGTAATGAAGTTAATAAATGCCGGAGCAAATATAATTGGGGGCTGTTGTGGCACCACCCCTGAGCATATTCAAAAAATTTGTGAAATTGTTAAAAATCTCAAAAAATAAAATAATGAAATGGATAATTCATTTAAATAAAATTTTATTAAAATATTAGAGATTAATTATACAAAATTCCATTATTCCAATGTTCCATTTTTAATAATTTTAGAATTTTTTAAACATCAATAAAAGATAAAACATTGAACAAAATACCGGTATTTTTAGTAACAGGTTTTTTAGGAAGTGGTAAAACTACGTTCATTAGCAATATTATTGACTTCTATGCAAAAGAAAAAAAAGTAGGTATTGTTCAAAATGAGTTTGCTCCTGCTAATTTCGATGGAAAAGAATTAAAAAGGCATAGTAATAATAATTTTGAATTAATGGAAATAAATAATGGTAGTGTATTTTGTGTATGTTTGTTATCAAATTTTATCACGTCTCTTTCTGCATTTTCTGAAAAATATAATCCTGATTTATTATTTATTGAATCCTCTGGTTTATCAGATCCAATTGCTATTGGGCAACTATTTGAATCGCCAGTATTAAAACCAAAATTATTATTTTCAGGTTCAATATGTATTGTTGATGCCAAAAATTATTTTAAACTATTAGTACTTCAAAAAAGAATAGAACACCAGGTTAAAATTGCTGATATTATTATAATTAACAAAACCGAAAATTTAAAGATTATCGATAAGAACATTGAAGAAGAAATTAGTAAAATTAATCCTTTTGCAAAAATTTATCAAACTTCTTATTGTAAGTTAAATGTTGAGGAAGCTATTCACTTCATTTCTGATCCGTTAAGTTATAAAATATCAATAGAAAATCCTCAACTTGAATCAGCCGGACGACCTGATATTAACTCGGCAGTTCTTCGAACAGTAACACCACTTAAAAATGAAAATATTGATAATTTTCTACAATCAATTACTTCACAATCAATCCGATTAAAAGGATATATAAAAACTGATAATAAAAAAATCTATGCAGTTCAGGCAAGTTATAGTGAGTATAATACTGAAAAGATAGAAAATAATGGGAATAATCAGACTGAAATTATTGTTATGAGTGAAGAAATAAACGCACGGACTTTAAGTAATATTTATAAATCTTTCTGCTAAATAAATGGAATTAGAAAAGGTTCATCATATTCATATTTCAAGTGATAAAATAACTATTGAAAAGAAAAATATTTATTATCAGTTAGGCTACAAAAATATTGATCCTGATGAACATACTGCGAATTTAACAAATGAATATATAATAAAATGTTTGCCATTAATTCAAGCACAAGGCGAGCTTGTTTATCTTAAAATAAAAGAAATTAATAAAAAACAAGGGAAATTATCGATTCAAAATATTGAATTTAATATTGATAGAATTATTGCTTCACAACTTTATCATTCAGAATATATTGCATTATATGCAGGGACAATAGGGGAATCGGTTGAAAAATTATCCACAAAGTTATTGAGTAGAGGTGATTCTATTGAAGGCTATATTGTTAGCTTGATTGGATCAGAAGCCGCTGAAGGGGTTGCGAATTATTTGCATGCATATATTGGGGAGTTCGTTAAAAAAAATAACCTTTTCATTACGAACCGGTTTAGCCCTGGATATTGTGGATGGAATGTAGAAGAACAATTTAAATTATTTAGCTTTTTACCAAATAATTCAATCGGAATTTCTTTAACCAATTCGGCTTTAATGCATCCTTTAAAATCGATAAGTGGAATTGTTGGCGTTGGAAAAAATGTTAAGTTAAAACCATATGCCTGTTCAAAATGTAAAACTGAAGACTGTCTCTACAGAAAACTTTCTCATTAAATATCAATTACTTATATTACTTTTATAAACCTAATTATTTAAAAATATTGACTTTAATTGAAAGAATTGGTAAATTTAGCATAGTACTAATCAATATTTAAACAATATGTATAATAATATAATAAAAATATATAGCTGCATTCTTCTTGTAATTGGCTCAATTTTAGTTTCTTATTCACAAAATATTGCTGGCGAAATTAAAATTACCAGCGATAATTTTCCAGTAAGCAGTGCTGAAGTTTTAGTGAAAGAAAATGATCAAAATATTACTACGGTACAAACAAAAATGAATGGTAAAGCGACTTTCGAATTAAATGAAAACAAAAACTATAATATTGAAATAAATAAAAAAGGATATGTAAAACAATTGATAGATATATCAACTCAAATACCAGAGAGTAAGAAGTTATTAAGTTCGGAAGTGTACATTGAAACTGAATTAATAGATAATGTGGAAGGTATTGATTATTCGGTATTAAATCAACCTGTAGCAAAATTTAAGTTTGATGAAAATTCAAATAAAATTATTGAAGATATTTCTTATAAAAATTCACTTATAGACAAATTATCTAGTTTAAAAAAGGAAGTTGAGAAAATTCAAAACGAATTATACACGAGTGATATTGATATGCTTAAAGAAAAAATAAAAGATGGGGATATTCGAGAAGCTGTTGAAAAATACCAGGAAGAAAAAGAAAAAGACACATCTGATTTAAATTTCATTCGAAGAAAAAGACAAGAGATTGCAGAAAAACTGGCTAAGAAAAAAGAGGATAAAAATATTAAAGACTCAATTCTGGCAAGCATTGAAGAATTTAAAAACATTGAAATAAATTTTAATGAATCAATTCAAACACTTAAAGATTCATTGCAAAAATTTGAGATGAAGGGTGAAATTAAAAAAGTTTCTCAAACACTTCAAAATATAGCCAGCACGTATTACGAAAACGAAAAGTACAGTATGGCGATCGATAATTTAAAAAAATCTTTAAAAATTGAAAAAGAAAGCGGTAATGATACTACAGTTGCTGAACTTGAAAATGATATTGCAATAGCTTATTATGATTCAGGAAAATATGATATGGCAATTGAACATCTGGAAAATTCTTATGAAAAGAAAAAAATGATGAATGATAAGACAGGAATTACAAATGCATTAAGGGATATAGGAACAGTTTATGAAAATACATTTCAATTTGACAAGGCCATAAGTTTTTATAAAAAAGCGTTGAAAATTTCTGATGAAACGAAAACAAAACAAACTTCCGCTGAATTATACAATACAATAAGTGATGCTTATCTTCAACAAAGTAATTACGACAGCACATTGGTATATATTGAAAAATCAATGAAAATTGATGAAGAAAGCAATAACGAGGAAGAAGTATCAAATTCATTAAATAATGCCGGTGTTATATATTATAATGTCAATAATTATGAAAAAGCTATTGAATATTATGAAGATGCTATTAAAATAAATAAAAAACTTAATAATCAAGAAGGTGTTGCTGCAAACCTAAACAACATTGGGAATATAAATTATGATTGGGAAAAATACCAAAAAGCATTAGAATATTATACTCAATCATTAAATATTAAAAAAGATATCGACTTTAAAAACGGAATGGGCATTTCTTTGTTTAATATTGCCAACACTTACATGAAACTCAATAATACTAAAAAAGCAATTAATAATTACAAAGCCAGCCTGGAAATAGCCTTAGACATAAAAGATCAGGAATTAATTTCAAAAAACCACCGTGCTTTATACAAAGCCTATTACTCTTTAAATGACTGTAAAAATGCTTTAGCTTATAGCGAATTATATAACAAATCACTTTATATTACTCAAATTAAAGACGATGAAAAAGAGCAAATCTCAGAATATAGGGTAAAATATGGTAGTTATGAAAAAGATTTAAAAGTGGCTAAATTGAAAAAAGAACTAAAAAAGCAAAAATTACTGGCTCAGTATGAAGCTAATCGAAGGAAAAAAGAAATTTTAATTAAAAATCTTGAAATTCAGCGTCAGGAAGAAATCAATAATAAACAAAAAATCATAATATTTTCAGGTGTTTTAGGATTGCTATTAATCATTCTATTTTCTATTTTAATTTACAGGCAATACCTTCAGAAGAAAAAAGCAAATGAACTTCTTATAATTAAAAACAGGCAAATTAAACAACAAAATGAAAATATTACTAACAGTATTTCTTACGCAAGCCGTATACAACAAGCCCTGCTCCCACCTGACAGTTTTATGGACGAATTAATAAATGATTATTTCGTTTTATTTAAACCAAGGGATATTGTAAGTGGTGATTTTTATTGGGTTGGCCAACAAAAAAACAAAATTATTGTAGTTGCTGCCGATTCAACCGGACATGGAGTACCCGGGGCTTTTATGAGCATGCTGGGAATTGCATTCTTAAATGAAATTGTAAACAAGTATGACAACCTAAAAGCAAATGATTTATTAAATGAGCTTCGAAAGTTAGTAATAACATCATTAAGACAATCCACTGAAATTGCACATGGGTCGAAAGATGGAATGGATTTAGCGTTAAGTATAATTGATAAAGATAAAAATGAAATTCAGTTTGCCGGAGCATTTAATCCGCTCTATTTAATAAGAAATAATGAGTTGATCATCTACAAAGCTGATAAAATGCCAATTGCAATACATCGTAAATCCGAAGCAACTTTCACAAACAATATTGTTAAAATTCAGAAAAATGATGTTTTGTATATGTTTTCTGACGGATATATTGATCAGTTTGGCGGACCAGACGACAGAAAGTTTATGGGAAATCAATTCAGGGAATTGCTTCTAAACATTAATGTAAAATCGATGGTCGAGCAAAAAGAAATTCTTGATAATACCATTTTAAATTGGATTGGTGATGGATCGCAATTAGATGATATACTTGTATTTGGAATTAGAATTTAATTTTCTAAAATATTGGGGGATAGCTATCAAGCGTGTGAAAATAATGAAAATAGGTTTTCCCTTCTTCAACATTAAAAGTAAATTCGTTTGAATGAGAATCCCTACTCTGTGATCTGGTAATTAAATTAATAGTATTTTCCCCTGCACTAACCGGTACTCTAGAATATGAAATGGAATAGGGCAACGATTGCCAATTTCTAGTATCTGCTTTTTCAGTTAAAGCATTGGCTATACTCACTGCCGTACCTAAGGTGGCATTCTGCTTACTGGCAACATTCTCAATAGCTTTTTTAGTAGCCAATCGAAGTAATGAATTCGCCATCTCTCTCAACATCCTGTCATGAAGGGTTTTAAATGCTATATTATTTACATTTTCTGCTAATTCAAGCTCATATTTTCCATTTGTAGTTGAAATAATAGCACTTTTGTAAACCGGAACTCTCTCAATATATTTAGGGAATGCAACTCGCAAAAACCGGAGTTGTTCAATGGCACTTTTATCCGTACTGCTTTTATTTCCAATATAAAACGGGAAACTCAATCCATATTCTTCGTTCACTAAAGTTACCCAACCACCACTACCTGGAATGTTTGTAAAATTAATACTCCATTCAGATTTAACCGGCCCAAAACCATTTAACCAGAAAAATATAATTTCCCCTCCTTTTTTCTTTTTATACTCATAAACTAAATTAAACTCTTTTTCATAATACCTTACCTCATCATAAAATCCAGTTAAATAAGCGGTTCGAAGAATATCCTGTTTCAATTGATTAGGTATATCTTGATTAAAATTTTCTTTATAATCCTTTTTATAAACTTCATAAGCATTTCTATAGGCAATAAAAGCATCATTGTAATTCTTATTGGCATCATATATTAATCCCATCATTAATAGGGCAAAAGCATCATTCTGATATCGGTTTTTATTATCCTTATACTTATCATTCAACTGGTTTAATTTTAGATTTATTCTCCGACATTCCACAACAGCATCTTCATAATTATTTAATTTTAAATAATTCATAGCCATAAAAAAGTTCACTAGAACTGCTTCAAAATCTTCAGGCTTATAAGGTTTCATTGTAGGATTAGTAACTAGAGCCAGAGCTTCCTGCCCATAATTTTTAATCTGATCTTCAATAATTATTTCTGATTTAGCAAAATAGGTATTACTTTCTTCAGGTTTTCCCAGTAACCATGAAAGGTAACCGCGATTAAAATAATACAATAATCTATTTTTACCTGATTCTGCTTTTTTATCTTCTGCTAAAATTTTATCTGCTTTTTCTAATTGTCCGGAAGTAAGATATTCCTGAAACTTAAGCGATTTGGTATAATAAGTAGCACAGGCACTTAAAAGCAATATCGATAATAAAATTAAATATTGACGGTTTTTTTTTCCTTTAAACATATTAGTGACCCTATTCTATAAGACAATAATTTCCGGGTTTATATAACATTTTTGATATATAAACCCAGTAAACTTAATCTAAAATAATAAGAATTTAAAATGAATTAATTATTAATGAATTTCTTAATTTTCTTATCCCCAATCCAAACTATCTCATTTGTTTCAAGATTCGAAAGTTCAAGATCAATTTGATAGTATACTACTTTTTTCTTATTATATTCATCTACAATAGAGTTAATTGTGCCGTGCATCATAAAATCAGCGCCAAGTTCCTGTCCCCATTTTTTAACTGTTTCAGGTGAAGCAAAATCTTGTTGGCCAGCACGTTCACCTCTAAGTTGTTCTCTCTTGTCGCCAGCCTGGACTAATCGAACTGAACCATTTCTAATTATTGCCTTTTCTATGTCTTTAATAAAAGTTTCAGCATCAATATGTTCATGGCTCTTATTTGTAACAATACCAACAACCACGACTGGTTTATCACCTTTATTTTGCTGTTCAAAAACGGCTATCCATCTTTCACCTAAAACTTGTTGAATTAATTCATCAGCAGCCATTTTTGAATCACTGTCATTCCACCGACCGCTTAAATCAATTTGCTGATCTGGACTAATACGCTGCACAGTTCTCTTTGAAGTGCATGAACTAAAAGCAATTACTAAAATTGCTATAAACGAAAATTTAATAATATTTCTCATGATTATAAAAATTTAAAAGTGTTTACAAATTTTAAAGCGAAAAATTACAATAACTGTACCAAAAAATGAAATTATTTCTAATATTCCTAATTTTTTTATTTATTAATCCTTTGAAATATCGAAATAATAGGAATTATAAAAATAATAAGTATTTTTGATAATAGCATAAGAACAATCTTTTTTTTAAATTATCCATAATGAAAATAAAATTTTTAGGGGCAGCGCGACAAGTTACTGGAAGCAAACACCTTATAGTTACAAAACATGGAAAAAAAATTCTATTTGATTGTGGAATGTACCAGGGTAAAGGATTAGAAACTGATAAACTTAACCGTAATTTAGGATTTAATCCCTCAACTATTGACCATATTATACTAAGTCATGCTCATATCGATCACTCAGGACTTATTCCTTTTATTTATAAATCAGGATTCAGGGGATCTGTAGTTTGCACAAATGCCACCCGCGATTTGTGCTCAATAATGCTAGCCGACTCTGGACATATCCAGGAGTATGATACATTAACGTTTAATAAAAAAAGAGCTAAAAAAGGTCTGCCTCCAGTTGATCCACTGTATACAAAAAACGACGCAATAAATTGCATGGGTTTATTTATTGGGGTACCATATGAAAGAAAATTCAAAATTGATGAATATACAAAGGTTAAATTTACTAATACTGGTCATATGTTAGGCGGCGGGGTGGTAAATCTTGAAGTTTCTGAAAATGGACGAGCAACTAAAGTTGCCTATACAGGTGATATTGGAAGACCGGCAAATAGAATTTTAAGACCACCTGATCCATTTCCACAGGCAAATATCTTAATTACAGAATCAACATATGGCGATCGTTTACATTCAACTATTGATAAGTCGGAAGAAGAATTATTACAAATTATTTATGAAACATGTGTTGAGAAAAGAGGCAAATTAATAATTCCATCATTTAGTGTTGGGCGTACACAGGAAATAGTGTTTTCACTAAATAATTTCTATAACGAAAGAAAACTTCCAAAAATTGAAGTTTATGTTGATAGTCCTATGGCAGTAAATGCAACTGATATTTTCAGGTTACACCCGGAATGTTTCAATCAAAACATCCTGGAAGTAATGGAAAGTGATCCTGATCCATTTGGCTTTAATTCGCTACATTACGTCAAAAGGCACCAGGATTCAATAAGATTAAATAATATTAAAAAACCATGTATCATCATTTCAGCATCAGGTATGATGGAAGCTGGTCGTATAAAACACCATCTGGCTAATAATATTTCAAATCCCGATAATACAATTTTAGCAGTAGGGTATTGCGCTCCTTCAACCTTAGGGGCCAGAATTTTAAGAGGTGATAAAAATATTTCTATCCATGGAAACAAATATGAAGTAAAAGCAGAAATACGACGTATTGATTCATATAGTGGTCATGGTGATTATAACGAAATGATTGAATTTCTTGATTGCCAGGATAAATCAAAACTTTCGCAAGTGTTTATTATACATGGTGAATATGAAGCACAAAAAGCTTATAAAGGAAAGCTTGAACTGGCAGGTTATTCAAATATTAGTATCCCTGATATTGGCGAAGAATTTTCGTATTAAAACTATACTATCAAAATAAGTAAACAGTTCATAATTATAATTCATTTATTAAAAATTATACCTTCAAATTTTATAAGGTAATTGCAACAAAAATTATATGAATTAAATTAAAATAATTATTTTTAAAATCTAATTATTAAATTAAGTAATGCTAATCAAGACAAAGAATAAAAAGTAAAAGTGATTTCACAACCTTTAGTTACTCATCTATATACAGCTGATCCTTCGGCATATTCCTTTGAAGGTAAAATATATATTTATCATTCGCGCGATATTGATGCTGGAATTCCAGAATTTGATTTTGGAGGCCACTATGGTATGGAAGATTATCATGTTTTTTCAATGGATACACCTGAAAGTAAAACTATTGATCACGGAGTTGCATTACATATAAAAGATGTACCATGGGCTGAAAAGCAAATGTGGGCTCCTGATGCTGCTTATAAAAATGGTAACTATTATTTGTCCTATTCTACAGATAATACAAACATTAAAAAATGAATTAATCTAGAATAAAACTAAAAAACTATGGGAAAATTATTACAAAAACAGTATTACTATTTTAAATCAAAAACAGTATTAAAGGTTCACTGTAAATTTATAGTAGAACTTAGTTATTTACCTGGAAGCCTATTTTAAGGATGAGACACTATAAAATTAAAACTTTACGGGAGATGATCAGATACACCGTATAATTAATTATTGAAAAAATCTTTGCGAATAAATGAATAAATCTTAAATTCGCAGCTCAGAAATGCAACCGATTGCATAATGAGTACAAATAATATTAAAAACTATAAGGAGATAAACTATGTCAAAAGAAAGAGATGATTTTGTTGCAGCGAAAATTGCAAAAATGAGTTTGCTGGAGAAATGCGGCCAGCTTCTCACATTTACCTGGCGTGGAGCCATTCCGACACCCTCTGGGATTGAACAGATTACCAAACTACAAGCAGGAGGCCTCTGTCTTGAACCTTATGCGATGGAAACATGCAAAAACCTGTATTGGGGACGTTCACAGATCGATCCTAATTTCAAAGCACCTGATGATTATTTTGACATCGCACATACCTGGTTCGACTCACGTGCCTTCGGTGTGAGCGTAACGCCTGAAGAACTCACTGAAGCGCTTAACAATCTTCAGAAAATTGCGATGAACCGAGATTCAGGAATTCCACTTCACATTACAATTGATATGGAAGGTGATTTTAAAAACGACTATTCCGCCGGAGGTGTTCTGCAATTTCCTCCTCCTATGGGTATCACCGCGATTGGAGATGTGGATCTTGCATACAAATTAGCAAACCTGATGGCCCGTCAAATGGCTGCTATGGGTGTAACCCAATTCTATCATCCGGTTTGTGATGTGAACATTAATCCGTTGAATCCCGAAATCGGCGTCCGTTCGTTCGGAGACGATGTTAAGGTTATCTCAAAATTCATCGATGCAACTGTTCGGGGTTACGAGGATGCAGGAATTATCGCAACCATTAAGCATTTTGCCGGGCGTGGTGATTCAGCAACTGATGCGCATGACGTGCTAGATAGATGTCGCGGTGATAAAAAACGTATGCAGGAGGTCGAACTGGCAGCATTTCAGGCGGGTGTGGATG
>CAZBZX010000103.1:0-12046 GCA_964496465.1 uncultured Bacteroidales bacterium | reverse complement strand
AGGTGAAGAAGTAAATGGGAAATATTCTATAAAAAAGAACTTGAATACATTTAAGTTTAATTTTTTTGATAAGCTTATCCCAGCAGAAAAGAAAAAAATTATGTATGGGACGGACTTTTTCCTTACTATGTTTTTTGGGCCTGAGATGGATAATTATTTAAAAGAGTTTCAAGAGGTTTTTGGTGATGAATTTAAAATTATTGCCAGTGAAAATCCCGGTAATTTTTTAACTTGAAATAACTTTATAGGCTTTTTCTCAAGGTGAATTAAAAGTTTATATTTCATAAAATAATTCATTCACTAATAATTTTCATATACTATTTTTCAAAAATCATCGTTATACATGCAGTTATAATTAATTCATTTTAAATTATTTAGCATGAAAAAATTCAATTTATTTTTATTATTACTTTCCATTATAAGTTGTGTTAGTCTTAACGCACAGGAAAATGAAAAGAATTCGTTGTTTACTGTTTCAACAGGAATGATCAGTTTTAATAATAGTGAACAAATAGGCATTTCACTCTCAAATGAGTATATCCGGAATATTAATTCGCATTTTGCATTTGGCGCAAAAATTATTTTTGCTCATGGTGAAGGGAATGTAGAAGGATTAAAACCAAGGCACGATGTGCATATTTCAACTTCGGCTCTTGATTTGAATGGGTTTTTTGTGCCCATTCACAATGAAAAAAATTTACTTTTAATTGGAGCTGGTTTATCTACAGATTATACTAGAACATCGTATTTATCAAATATTGACTATATAGAAAGAGACGATAAAATATACACAATTGCAGATACTGATGGACTTATATACTTATTTGAACCTGTATTTAGTTTACATTATTATCGTACTATAAAAAGCAATATCCTAATAGGATTAAATATTAATTCTAGGGATTTTGATTTCCATCAAAATATAATAGCCTTTGGGGGAGGTGTAGTATTTTGAAATTTTAAGTGCAAAATTTATCATAACAATAATTAAAGCATAAATATCTATATTTATTAAAAAAAGATAATAATATGTAATTCTTTGAAAATTAAAGCGTACATTTGTCAAATAATTCAGATTTGAGAATTTGCGCTTTAATTTACTAATATCAAAATCGACATTGGTTCATCACTGCACTTTTTTTTAAATCCTATTTATTAACTTAATTTAATAACAAGTATTAAGTTATATTTTTTCAGATGGATTGCTAAATAACTTTCAGTCATGTGCTATTAGTTAAGCATAATTCTAAAAACAAATAAATAAGCTTGTTGTTAAACAATAACAATTTAAATTTTAAAAAAAAATGAACATTTATGTAGGAAACCTTGATTACAAGGTAAATGAAAATGACCTTGAAGGTATTTTTGAAGAGTATGGAACTGTAAGTTCTGCAAAAGTTATCACTGATAAATATAGTGGCAGAAGTAAAGGTTTTGGTTTTGTAACTATGGAAAATCAGGAAGAAGCTAGTAAAGCAATTAAAGAATTAAACGGCGCTACTTTTGAGAATAGAGAAATAATTGTGAATGAGGCTAAACCAAAAAAAACTAATTATTAATTATTTAATTTGGTAATCAATTATGACAAAAGGTAAAGTTAAATGGTATAACGAACTCAAAGGTTATGGTTTTATTGAATCGGAAAATGGTGATGATGTTTTTGTTCACCGATCTGGTTTGGTAAAATCTTTTGGTGGACTTAAGCCAGAGCAGGAAGTTGTTTTCGAAACTAAACAGGGCGAAAAGGGTTTGATTGCTGTTAACGTAAAATCGGTCGATTAATTCAATTAATTTGAATTTTTTTATATAGTACGATATAATACCTGTTCCAGAATTTAAGGATGGAATGGGTATTATTTTTTTTTGCACATTATTTTTAATTTGGTTTTGTATTTTTTATTAATAGATACATTTCTGTAAAATAAACTAAAATATTAATATTAAATTAACAGAATATTTAAATAGGTTTAAATGCGGCAATTAAAAATTACAAGACAAATTACTCATCGAACTGAAGAATCGATAGGTCGGTATTTTCAGGAAATAAGCAAATATCCGATGGTAACTGTAGAAGAGGAAGCCGAATTGTCTATGCGTATCAGAAATGGAGATTTAACTGCTCTTGACAAATTAGTTGTTTCAAATTTACGTTTTGTAATATCTGTTGCTAAACAATATCAAAATCAAGGTTTATCATTTCCCGATTTGATTAATGAAGGAAATGTTGGGCTAGTAAGAGCTGCGAAAAAATTTGATGAAACACGTGGATTTAAGTTTATTTCTTATGCAGTTTGGTGGATACGCCAATCTATTGTGCAGGCTATTTCAGAGCAAACAAGAATAGTACGATTGCCATTAAATAGGGTATCATCAATTAATAAAATATCTAAAGCAATTCCATATCTTGAACAGGAATTCGAAAGAGAACCGACTGATGCGGAAATTGCTGGACATCTTGATTTATCAAGCGAAGAAGTGCAATTGACAAATGATATAAAAAAAACACAGGTTTCGTTTGATAAACCACTATCGAATAATGGTGAAAGTGATGTAAGTTTATATGATTTTGTTCAAACAGAAAATATTCCTTCACCAGATAATAAATTGCTAGAAGAATCGATTGTAACTAATGTTAAAAGAGCATTAAACAAACTGACTAAAAGAGAAGCTGAAATATTAACTATGTCATTTGGATTATGCAGCACACCACATTATTCTTTACAAGATATTGCAGTTAAATATGATATGTCGTCTGAAAGAATAAGGCAAATTAAAAGTAGGGGATTACTGAAATTAAAAATATTATTAAAAGGAAATTCTGCTTTTTTAGATTATTAAATTATAATTTTATTTTTGTTAATTAAAAAATAAATAGTAAAGAAAAAACATCCATGGGTAGATCACAAGAAACATTTCAAAAAAAAGAAGTAAGAAGTAAAAAAGAGAAAAAAAGAAAGGAAAAAGAGAAAAAAAGGTTGGCCAAGAAAGAAAATGAGAAAAAAGGTAATTTGGACGATATGATTGCCTATGTGGATGAAAATGGAATAATAACATCAACCCCTCCAGATCCTAAAAAAAAGAAAGAAATAGAATTAGAAGATATTGAAATCAGTATTCCAAAACATGATCCAAGTCAAGACCCTGATCCTATAAGAAAAGGGACTCTCACATTTTTTAATGAATCAAAAGGATATGGTTTTATTAAAGATTCGGAGACTGAGGAAAAAGTTTTTGTTCATATTAATAACTTTATTGATGATATAAATGAAGGTAATATGGTAAGCTTTGAAGTTGAGGCAGGACAAAAAGGACTAGCCGCCGTAAGGGTGAAACTTTTTAAAAAAGAGAAATAGTTAGGTTTTATTTTGAATATAATTTATAATACTTCGAAAATTAAAAAATTACCTTAACTTATATAAATACCTAATTGACTTAAAAATAAATTGATAATAACAACTAATTAATATAATTTATTGATTATTGATTTACATCTCTTATCCTATGATAATTTGCATACTTTTAAGATAAAAAATTTAAAATAATAATATGTTGACATTTAATGAATTGGGCTTATCACCCGATTTACTTCAGGGAATTGAAGAATTGGGTTTTAAAAATCCAACACCGATTCAGGAAAAAATAATACCAGTTATTTTTGAAACAAATAATGATATTGTTGGATTGGCTCAAACCGGGACCGGTAAAACAGCCGCTTTTGGCTTTCCTTTAATTGAGCAAATAGATATTAAAAGTAATATAGTTCAGGCTTTAATATTAGCTCCAACAAGAGAGCTTTGCATACAAATTACAAAAGATTTACAAAATTATTCGAAATTTAAAAAAGGATTACAAGTTGTATCAGTTTATGGAGGGGCAAGTATTGAAAATCAGATAAAAGAGTTGAAAAGGGGAGCTCATATTATTGCTGCTACTCCTGGGCGAATGCTTGATTTGATAAAAAGGAAAGTAGCAAATATTTCAAATATCCAAACAATTGTTCTTGATGAAGCAGATGAAATGCTAAACATGGGATTTCGTGATGAATTGGATAATATACTGGAAAAAACCCCTGTTAATAAAAGAACGCTTTTATTTTCAGCCACTATGCCTAAAGAAGTTGCTCGAATAGCCACTAATTACATGCACGATCCGATTGAAATAACAGTTGGAAAACAGAATGCAGGAGCCGAAAATGTCAGGCATATTTATTACCAGGTGCATGCACGCGATCGCTATTTAGCTCTTAAACGAATAGCGGATTTTAATCCGGAAATTTATGGCATCGTGTTTTGTCGTACCAGAATGGAAACTAAAGAAGTTGCCGATAAACTGATTAAAGATGGATATAATGCTGATGCACTTCATGGAGATCTTTCTCAGGCACAACGCGACCAGGTAATGAAACGTTTCAGGGAAAGGTCAATGCAAATGCTAGTGGCAACTGATGTGGCAGCCCGTGGCATTGATGTAAGTGATATTACACATATAATTAATTATAATTTACCTGATGAGCTTGATGTATATACGCATAGAAGCGGCAGGACCGGACGTGCGGATAAATCAGGTATATCCATATCCATTGTAAACTTCAGAGAAAAGAGTAAGATTCCTCAGATTGAAAGGATTATTCAAAAAAAGTTTGAAAAAATGCCTGTTCCAAACGGAGCAGAAATTTGTAAAAAGCAACTTTTTAAGCTTATCGACAGGATGGAGAATGTAGAGGTTGATGAAACACAAATAGCTCCGTTTATGGAGACTGTTAATAAAAAGCTGGAATGGCTGGATAAAGAACAAATAATTAAGCGATTTGTATCGCTTGAATTTAATCGATTTCTGGAATATTATAAAAATGCCCGGGACCTTAATGAGCAAGATGATTCAAGGCGGGATAGAGGTGATTATAAGGATCAAAGAGGTCGTCGGGATCGCCGGGACCGGGGAGATCGGAATGACCGCAGAGTCCGGAATAACAGTAGTGATCGCAATGATCGAAGTAATCGGGATGAACGAAGCAGTAGAGGTGAATATAAAGATCGGGGCAATAGAAAGGGACAAGGAAGTTATACCCGGATTTTTATTAATGTTGGAAAGAAAGATGGAGTGCTTCCAAAAAATATTATAGGAATGGTAAATGATAATACACAAGACAGGGATATTAATTTTGGAGCAATTGATATTAAAGAAAGCTTTTCATTTTTCGAAGTGGGTGAGAAGCATGCCTATAAAGTATTGAATTCATTTATTACTAATAATAATTATAAAGGTCGCCAGTTAAGGGTTGAAGTAGCATCAGAAATTGACAATTTTAAGAAAAGGGAGAAACGTAAAAGAATTTAGAATTCTAACCTGTATTTAAAAATAGGGATCAATCCTGTCTGGTACCAGAAAACATATTCGTCATTTCTGGTATCGTAATAACTTAAACCACCAATATTATTAATATTAAATAGATTTTGAAATTCAATGGTTAATACATGGGCAGATTTTAGCTTATTTATCCTGTAAAAAATACTGAAGTCAACACGTGAATAATCTTTCATTTTTATTGTAAAAGCTTTAGAAAAATCATAAGGGGCTATTACTATTCTTTGACCTGAAACAATATCAATAGCAGGTTTTCCATTTTCATCCAGTACATATTCTTCACCTTTAATAGGAGTATACATTCTTCCTCCAAGTTGAGAAAACTTAATATTAGTGCCTAAAATATTATTTTTAATATTAAATTCTTTACCACCTAATAAGTTAATAATATATTCGCCATTAAATCTAGTATCTCTTTCAATGCCATCTTTAGCTGTATATTTAGATTCAAATAAAGAAGTTGTCAGTAAAGCATACCATCCTTTACTAAAGAATTTTTCAAGTGAAATTTCTAATCCATAATTTCTACCAGTTCCTTTATTTTCAAGAGGCACAAAAGTAAACCAGCCCCCATCGTTGATCGAACTGTATGATTTTAAATATTCATTACCTGTTGTGTCTTTTGGTATAGGAATATTATATAAATATTGATAATATAAATCTACTTTTAAGCGTAAATCCGTATAAAGTACATTTTTATAAGTTAGTACAAAATGCTGTGCTTTATTAAACTCAAGATTTTTGTTGACAGGTTTTTTTAACCCATCTTCCATTTCAATATCAACAAGATATAGAGCTAAAGATTGTAGTTGACTATGAATACCATAACCGAAAGTTAACGATTGATTACCATAAAATTTCCAATTTAAAGCTGCACGTGGTTCAACTGAATAGGTATTATTTAATAATAGCTGATTGTAATTTAATCCAGTATATAATTCTAGTCTTTCAGAAAAACCATAAGACGATTGGGCATAAAGTTCAAAATATTCCATGCTGCCATTTTTATCTAAATCTATGATAAATTTAAGGCTATCATAATCCCAGCTTTTAACATAAATATCATGAAACAGTTTACTGAATCTAATACCACTTTGAATAGTGAGTTTTGAACTTATTTTTCTTTTGTATTCGCTTGAAAATATTGCTCGTCCTTTATTTATATTTTCTTCATATTCTTTGTCGATAATTGATATTGCTTTTAAAGGTTCTAAACGACCGTCATCTTCGATAACTGATTGACTTCCAGTTAATACAACAGATGTTTTAATATAACTTTTATTATCAATTAGGTATTTATTCGAGAACCCAGTTGCACCAACATTTAATTTACCCCTATCACCATCATATTCAATATAATTAAATCTTATTCCTGTATATGTAGTATCAAAAGCAACAATAGTTTTATTATTCAATTTACTAATACCTCCAATTCCCCAAAATGAAAAAGTTCCTACTTTTTTGGTGGGCACATTAAATTTAAAAGTTAAATCCTGAAACGTTGGAATACCATCCCTTTCATCTAATATGCTAATCCCAATTTTATCGAAAAGGGTTAAAGTTGAATACCTGTAATTAATAAGGTATGAAGCATTACTGTTTTGAGTAAAAGGGCCTTCTGCAGCAAAATCAATTCCTAGCAAACCTACCTGAAAAGCATATTCCCGTTTTCGATTATTTCCATTTCTAAGATTAATATCAAATACTCCTGATAAACCATTACTATATTGAGCAGGCCAGGCACCAGATAAAAAATCGGAGTTATCAAGTACATTGTTACTAATAATACTAACAGCTCCCCCTGAAGAACCTTCTTCTGCAAAATGATTTGGATTTGGAACAGGTACCCCTTCAATTTGCCATAGCATGCCACGAGGTGAGTTTCCTCGTATTACAATTTCATTTCGAATATCATCTCCAGAAAGTGCAACGCCTGCATAAGCTGTAACCATTCTTGCCGGATCATCAAGACTGGCCGCGTACCGGCTTGTTTCCTCCACAGTAAACTGTCTGCTGCTTACCAGTGCCATTTCATTTACTGTTTTATCCTTTGCCCTTTTATAAACGATTGTAGCCTCATCAATTTGATGAACCTGCTCTTTTAATTTTATAGTAAATAAAATTTCTTTTGCTGAGCCAACCATTATTTCTGGTACTGTTTGCTTTCTGTATCCAATGTAGGAAAAAACAAAAGTATGGCGTCCGACCGGAATATTTTCCATAACGAAATTTCCTTCTAAGTCAGATACTGTAACTATCATTGGGCTTGAACCTTCTATTTGAATCGTAGCTCCAATTAATGGAGTTTCTGAATCACTGTCAATTATCTTTCCTCTAACTGTTTGATATAGGTTTTGTGGTATAACTGAAATGAAAATAAATATTAATGTGGGTAAAAAAATTAATTTTTTCATGGTGGTTTTTCAGTATAGACAATCTATAAATTAAATGGTTGCAAATAGAAAAGTAAAATTATGAGACGTATGTGTTAAAATATTTACCTAATAATGATACAAATATTGCAGGCTAAAACTTCTTTGAGGTAAAATATCCCCGGGCCTTCCCATGTTTTCGCTATTTAAAAGATTTTTAATTGATAATGAAATATTTGATGTTGATGTAATATTATAGTTTAAATTATAATCAAGTATAAAAGTGCCATTATTATTCTCTTGCCAATATTCATAAAATCCGGGCAAAAACATTTCTCTAGTATCAGGATGTAAAAAAACATTATCAATACGTAGCATTTTGGATTTATATTTAAGGTTTATTCCGTTTGAAAATTTTCTCCAACCTACGTTTAAGGTGGTTTTATTGGTATATTTATTTCTGTATTTTAAGTATTTCTGAGTTGTTTTATTCGAAATTTGATTAAATTCTATGGGATAAATAAATGTACTTCCATTACCAATATTTACTGATAAATCGCCGATATTTTTATTTAACATAATTTCTAATTCGAAACCATAAATTCTAGCATTTTCAATATTCGTGGCCTGAAAACCAAATTCCGGAATTTGAGTAACAGGATCAGGGTATATGCCAAAAACATATTCAATAAGATCTTTATTTTGTGAATTAAATATTGATAAATCAATTTGGCCGTTTAACTTTTTAATATGAATACCTTGCTTTAGTCCAACTTCGGCGCTCCACCCAGATTCTGATTTAATTTCAGGATTTGGGAATATTTTTATGCTGCCAACTTTTGTATTACCATATTTTTCAGCTATGGATGGATAACGATATCCCTGTCCATAAGAAGCTCTTAAAAAAGTAAAATCTGCCAGTTTATAATTTAATCCGGTCCTGAAGATCGGAATTAGCTCGTCAAGTTTATTATCCAAAGAAAATTGTTCAAGTCTGACACCGGCAACTAAATTTAGTTTTTCAACCGGATGGAATTCAATTTGTGAATATCCGGCTATATTGTAACCATTATGATTGCTATAAAAATTTGATACCACATTTGAAAATTGTTGCGAAAAACCGGAAGTGACATCTAAATTGTGAATTAATTTTCTCCAATACTTATATTCAATATAAAAAGAATATGCATCACTATTGTTATTTATATTCTTTAAATAATGGTTTTGAGTAGTTTGAAACCTGGTTTTAATTTCATGGTTTGAATATTCATTTGATTTAATAATAAAAAATGGATCGACAGCTAAAACAAGGCTTTTTAATTCCAATACTGACGATTCATCCTGGATTAAAGCACCTGAATCAGCATTTTCCCATAGTATAAAATCCTGATGTTTTGTAAAGGACGAGTTTAAATTCATACCATAAATTAATGATGAAAGTAATTTGCTTTTATGCTTAATATGGAAATTAATCTTCCCGCTATTATTATCATCAAACTTTCTGTATCCTTTATCTGTAATTAAGTTTGTTCCTATCCCATATTCAGAGTTATTCACTTTTTTTCCATAATAAAATGAAATATTTGAAAACGTTAGTGGACTTTTATTCCATATCCATGAATGGTTTCTGGGTTTATCATATATACCAGACGAAATTGAAAATTTTAAAATAGGTTTTGTTAATAATTGATTGGTTCGGAGATTAATAATCCCGTTTAATGCTGATGAACCATATAATACAGATGATGCTCCTTTAATAATTTCAATTTGCGATAAATTTTCGATAGGTAAAAACCCCCATTTTACATCTCCAGCATCGGCAGACAAGACCGGTAATCCATCAATCAAAACCAGGACGCGGCTTCCCGCGCCATAACTATAACCACTCCCTCCTCTAATTGATGGCTGGCCATCTAAAATTTCAATGCCTGGTATATTAGTAATAATATCAGAAAGATTAGTTGTATGATTTCTTGTTATAACTTCTGGCTTGATAATGTCAAGCGAAACGGTTAATTCTGATACTTTTTGTTCTGTTTTACCGGCACTAATAACAATTTCGTCTAACTCATTTATATTTTCTTCCATAGTAATCTCAAGATAAATGGTATCTCTATCTTGAAATTTAATTGACTTATTTAAGGTTGAATATCCTATATATTTAAATGTAATTAAAAGATTATTTTCGGTGGTTATGAATTTGAAATTTCCTTTTTCGTCAGTAATAGTCCCACTATTTTTCCCATAAATAATATTAACCCCAATTAACGGCGTATTAGTTTTTATATCAAGTACTTTCCCTATAATTATATTATCTGCAAAAATTATGATCGAAGATAGAAAAAGAAGTGTGAATAAAGTTAAACGCATAATTGGCTAAAGGATCTTTACTTTTTATTCCTTTGGAATAAAAGTCATTTTTATTCCTATTAAATTTTTTGGGTCATTATTAAGAGGAAATACTGTAGCAACTTTCAATGACGATTCTGTTAATTCGCTTATAAATGTAGTTACAGCTGCAGGTAATGAATCTGAAGTAATTATCAATTGAGTTTCAGCTTCATTAAATTTCCAATTACCAATATATTGCCCAATAGTTCCTGTACCATCTAAATTAAATTTGGTTTCACCGGCAAATTTTTCTAAAATTTCACCTGGTCCGCTAGCATTAACTCCTCCTGCTAATAAACTATCGCTTAACCATATATGGTTTGTTAATAATTCTGTTTTAGTAATTTGTTCTTCCTCTAGTTCATCTTCGCATGATATGTATAAAATAATTGAAAAACATAATACTACTAAAGGTATATATTTAGAATTACTTTTAATTTTCATAATTGTAGATTTTATGGATTTATGTTGCTAGCAAGTTACAAATTTCTTGATTAAAAATTCTAAATAAAATTAAGTGAGAAGTTCAGTTATTAAAATTTATCAATTAATAATTATTAATAAATTATAACTACTTTGATTCTACAATTAATTCATCTCCTTTAAGTTTTTTTGAAGTTGCTTTTAATTTTATTTTTCCAGGTTCATTTGAAGATTGTACAATTACCTGTGCTAATCCATTAAATGTTTTACATTTCCATGTGTCAGCAGGTTCATACACTTGTATTATTCCAGGATCAGTGTTTGGCTCATCGTATTTATATTTCAGTTTAAAGCGTTTCCCCACAACAGCATAAACATTCTTGCCTTTTTTTAATATTTTTTTATCAATTACATAATCTTGACCAGGGGCGTCTCTATTAATATTTGAAGCAATTAGTTTTCCATTTATATAAATAGATTGGTTTTCAACTATGCTTTTCGAGAATAAAGTTACTTTTGTGTCATTATTATAATCATTTAATTTAAAAGTTCCTCTCACTACTATTAAAGAATCGGTATATACATGCCAGTCTTCATGCTTTATTGAAAAAGCAGGAATCCATTTCGAGACATTATAATTGAAATTTACTTCTGGTCTGTTTTCTAATTTGTCAACAGTAATTTCTTTCAGATTTTTAATCGAGATCATTTTATATTTATCTAAGAATTTTTCTTTTTCATGGCTTGCAGGATCTCCATTTCCAACACCAATTATTTTCCCTGGTCCATCAATTGTTAATTCAATATCCATATCAGCTGTTGGATGATTTCTTTCTTTGTCATCATTAACTATAATTGTTATTATTGAAATATCTTCGTTGTTAGCGGCAATATTATTATTATTAGAAAGTAATTGTAAGGATGATGGTTCTGAGCTTGTTTCAACTGCATATGAAATTTTTTCATTGTTTTGTGTTATTCCTTTAGCTTCTAATTTTCCAGGACTATATTTTACAGCCCATTCCAAATGCCCATTTTCTTCCATTTCTTTTTTACCCAAACTTTCTCCGTTAAGGAATAATTCAACCTCTTTACAATTGCTATATACAGTTACTGGTATTTCTTTCCCTTCTTTTCCTTTCCAGTTCCAATGTGGGTATAAATACAATACAGGTTCATTACCCCACCATGCCTTCAAGTAATAAAAAATATCTTTTGGAAAACCGCATAAATCAATAATACCAAATTGCGATGAAACTGCAGGCCATCCAAGTGGATTTGGTTCTCCGCGATAATCAAAGCCTGTCCAGAAAAATATTCCGGAAAGGAAAGGGCGTTCAGCGTAAAATTTCCAGCCATCTTCTGTTCCAACATTTTCAGGCATTTTTTTAGTGGGAGCCATGTGACCAACTTTACGATCTGAAATATAAATGCCTCGTGTGCCAATCGTATTGCTTTCTTCACTACCTATGCCTGATTGCCATGGGAAAAGTTTA